>JAIXOW010000409.1 GCA_027486615.1 Oxalobacteraceae bacterium
CTTGTGCCTCGCTTGATCCAGAAGCTGACCTCCTCAATGCAATGATTTATGATGAAGGACTCTTCTATCTTGTGATTCTTAACTAACAGCAGATCATCCGCGCGCCAATTGTTTCGCCGCCTATCGAATTGAGTCATGATTTTAAAAACAGCAACTGTGCATGTAACTGCTGGTAGTAAGATAACGTGCAAACGCTGCTAGGCCAAATCAAAGCGTACTGACAATCAGTGCGGTGCGCCCAATGAGAGAGGCAAAAATCAGATCACAGAGATGAATGCCGGTACATGACCCTAAGAAGCGAATGATAAAAAGCGGATGGAGTAATTGAAGCCAATGCACATATGAATAACAAAGAAAATATCCCATCAGATAGAGCTTTCGGCATATTCGCACTGGCTATATGTATTTTCAGCTCTTCTTACAGCTTTCTACGCGCAAAGCTTTTTATCGGAGCTTCACTACTTATGGCCTCATTTTTACTGCTGATTATAGTTATCGTGGCGCCTCGGCTATTAAATCATTTCAACTCATTATGGTTCAGACTTGGTGTTGTATTAAATAAGATAATGGGGTTTTTTGTTCTTGGAATAATTTTTTTTATAGTTATAACGCCGATTGCAATACTAATGCGAATTAGCGGTCGCGATGAACTGATGATGAGGCAGGGTAAAAAAAAGTCATACTGGCAAAACGCCGCCAAACCTACTCGTCCCAAAGACTACTTCACACGTCAATTTTAAAATGAATATACAAATATGTTAAAAGAATTATGGTTATTTTTGCGAGAGAGAAAAAAAATATGGCTGCTTCCAGTGATAATTATTATGCTGCTATTGGGTTTTCTATTGACATCAACTCAAGGTACAGTTTTTTCACCTTTTATTTACGCTTTATTTTAAAGTGATGCGCATACTTGGAATATCAGCCTACTATCATGATGCTGCAGCATGTCTCATTGTAGCTGGAAAAATCGAAGCAGCAGCGCAAGAAGAGAGGTTTACTAGACTAAAGCACGATTCTAGTTTTCCTTCGAACGCAATAAAATTTTGCCTTGCTAATAGTGGCATACAGCCGAGCGATTTAGATTATGTTGTTTTCTACGATAAGCCGTTCCCGAAATTTGAAAGAATATTAGAGTCCTATTTCGAATTTGCTCCAAAAGGCTTTACAAGTTTTGTGACATCTATGCCATCTTGGCTAACAGGAAAATTGTTTCAAAAAACACAGATATTGAGTCACTTGCGTAAAAAAATTGACGGTAATGTTAATTGGAGTAAAAAGCTGCTATTTTCTGACCATCATTTGAGTCATGCGGCAAGCGCTTTTTTCCCTTCTCCTTTTGCAACAGCCGCAATTTTGACGATGGATGGGGTCGGTGAATGGGCCACCACTTCTGTTGCGTTAGGTAAAGAAAATACGATTGAAGTTTTTAAAGAAATTAATTTTCCTCACTCACTTGGACTTCTTTATTCTGCGTTTACTTATTATCTTGGATTTAGAGTTAATTCCGGTGAGTATAAAGTTATGGGGTTGGCGCCCTATGGAAAACCGAGCTATGTAAGGTTAATAAAAAAGAATTTAATAGATATTAAAGATGATGGTTCGTTCGCCTTAAATATGGAATTTTTCGATTTCTGCACGGGCCAAAATATGACGAACCATAAATTTCATGCGTTATTTGGAGGTGCTCCCCGGGTGCCTGAGAGCGCGCTTTCTGAGCGGCACCTTGATCTTGCAGCATCTATCCAAAGTGTTGCGGAAGAGGTACTTCTTGGTATTGGAAGCTGGATAGCAAGAGAAACGGGGGAAAAGAACCTGTGTTTAGCTGGAGGTGTAGCACTCAATTGTGTTGCAAACGGAAAGCTTGCTCGAGCTGGAGTTTTTGATCGTGTATGGATTCAACCGGCAGCCGGCGATTCTGGAGGGGCGATTGGGGCAGCTCTTGCCGCTTTCCATCTAATGTTGGATTCGAAGCGCACCTATGTACAACCGGATGGAATGAGAGGTTCATTTTTAGGGCCTGAATTTTCACAATCGGAAATTGAGGAGCAATTATTAGAAGCCGGGGCTATATTTGAAGTACTCTCTAACGAAGACAGGATAGAAATTACAGCAAGATGCTTAGTACTTGGATTGGCAGTCGGTTGGATGAATGGACGAATGGAATTTGGGCCTCGTTCACTCGGTGGGCGCAGCATTATTGCGGATCCGCGTTCGCCAGTAATGCAAAAAAAATTGAATCTCAAAATAAAGTTTCGAGAATCATTCCGGCCATTTGCTCCAAGCATACTCGAAGAAGATTGTGCTGAATGGTTTTCGCTAAAGGGCACGAGCCCGTACATGCTTTTAGTATCTGAAATATTGGAAAAACATCGCCTAGTTGCAACTGAAAATTTACCTATAGCAGAAGGATTGGCAAAGCAGAATAATAGGCTGACCACCGTTCCTGCCGTAACTCACGTTGACTATTCGGCCCGCGTGCAAACCGTCAGCAAAGAGACGAACGAGGATTTTTACAATCTTATTCTGAAGTTTAAAGAGCTTACTGGATGTCCGATACTGGTGAACACCTCATTCAATGTTAGAGGTGAGCCGATCGTCTGCAGTCCGCGAGACGCTTTTGATTGTTTTATGGGGACAAATTTGGACATTCTTGTTGTTGGTAAGTGTTTTTTACGTAAGGATAGTCAGAATAAAGCCTTGGCAAGTAAATATTATTTCAAGTATCAGCCTGATTAATTGTATTCAATCGCTGGATATTCTAGTTTAGCAAGATGAAAAAAATAAAAATTCTTGGCTTTTACGTTGTTGCATTCGGTTTGGTTGTATTAGCGATTTTTTTTGCAGAGGCTGCGGCTGGCTTGCTAGGTAACGTTTCGCATATTCGTCAGGAGACACATAAATTCGTTTCTGAGGCTGGTCCTTTGAGCACTTCAACTCGTCGGCTCCAGCCCAATTTATCGGATGAATTCGCTGATGAACATAGATCTTCCAACCCAAAAAGATTATTTCGAACTGATGACAATGGTTTAGTTCTTGGTCCTGGTTTAACCGAATCTCTGGCGTTATGCAAAAAGATATTGTTTCTCGGTGGTTCCACAACAGAGAATAATGAGGTCGATGAGCAATACAGATTTCCATTTTTATCTGCATATCAGTTAAGTAAAAATCCAAAAATTTGTTTTGAGGGAGTAAATGCGGGAGTAAGAGGTCACACTACACAAGATAGCTTAAACCTATATCTGAACCATCCCTCGCCGAAAATAAAGGGGGCAGCGTATGTTGTGGTTATGCATAATATCAATGATCGACTTCGACTAACGCTTAGTGAAAACTATAAATCAGTCTTTTACGAAGAGAGAAGCGCAACGTTAAATTGGATGTTGTCTGAAATAGCGAATACTTTTAGTTCTGTGTGGCATTTTGGCGTAATGAATAGTAACTTGCTGTTCCTTATGAACGAAACGGCATCACGATATGCTTTAGCTTCGAAGCCAAAAGAGATTCTTGTTAACGAGAAAGTTTTGGATCAATACCTTGGCATCGCGACTAGGAATATTGCAGAATACGAGGGAAATTTAAAAGTGCTGGCGGCTGTGATTCGGGCGAATAATCAGACACCGATTTTCATGACCCAACCGCTAGGTAGGCGATCGGCAGACCAGGATAGGTTTAACGAAGCTGTAAGGCAGGTTGCATTAAATGAGAAAATATTTGTGATTGATTTGGCAGAAGAAGTAAATCGCCTTGAAGAACCAAAGGCACTATTTTATGATGATGATATTCATTTTAACAATGCGGGATCTCGTTGGGCTTCTGGTGTCATTTCTGAAAAGTTACGATCTCTCTTTGCACTTCAGGCGAATAAGGGGGGGGTGCAAAGCGAGAGCTGTCTTGACATTAAGGTAAATGGCCATTCTTTGATTTTTAGCCCGTTGGGTATCAATGTATTAAATGGACGATATCCGAGTTTCGATCCCCACGAGAAACGGATTCTTTTCCAGAAAAATGGTCAGTTTGGAGGCAAAATATCAGTTTTGGATGTTAAGAACGGGAAGATAGAGGACTTAATCGTCAGTAAACATTCGGGGGGGGTGGAACATCCGACATGGGTAGACGAAACACACGTTCTGTATACCGAAAAGCTTGGCGATCGTCGAGAGCTCTTCATCTTAAATATCCTCGATAGGACGAGTGTTCCATTGCTAAGCGATAAAAATCTAAATGGAGCAATTGGATATTTTGACGGAAAGCAGTCAGTTTATTTCGCTGGTTACACTCAGGCTGATCAAATGCCGCCTAGAATATACGTACAAAAAAATACTGGTGAAAAACCTGTTCTCGTAACTTCATCCTCGACAGAGTATTGGCGCCCATTCGTGGGCGGGAACGGATACATCTACTATATAAATAATGAGACAGGGATGTATCAGGTATACGCGACTCGCTTGGAAGATCACTCAACCGTACCGTTACGTGTCGCTCCGAGTAAGTATGAGCAGTGGGATCCGGCTTTGTCTTCGGATGGCAACCTTTTGGCATTTGCCCAGCGCGAGGCTGGGGAATTTGATATTTACATTAAAAATTTGAAAGATCCTTCTAGTATGCCGTTGAGGATTTTGGACACTTCTGAAGATGAATGGGATCCGAGGTTTAGTCCCAAAGGGCGATATTTGCTTTATGCAGCGACCTCGCCCTATGGTGATCAGATACGGGCTATTTGCGTCCCTAAATTTCAAAGCAGTAGTAGAAGGCGTATATCAAAGTCGCGTTCGAAAGGCGGCTAAGGAGTAGCGCGGAACTCTGTAGGTCTTCGTCTGGGGTGCCATGCAGTCTAATCCCTTCCCACTTGAACCGCGGCTTTCTAGGGGATTTTGACATTGCGACAAAAAGCTTGAGGGTCATAACCTATCGCTAGTTAGCGAGGCGTAGCGGAAAACTGATCTGACTTGATTTTTTACTGCCACTTTGTAAGAGAGGGATATTGTTGAGCTGTCTTAGAAAGGAGTGTTTCGTATAATTAAAGGTCAACGTCTTAAACCCGAATAATTCGTCACGCCGCTGCGCTCAATCGATGTCCTAAACTTCAATGGCAAGACCCTAGCTCAAGCTTGTAAAAGTCGGAGCTATTTAGCAAAGTTATTATCTATGGCGTAAGATATATTTAAGATCATAAGTGTATTAAGTGCGAAAATTCTTCTTGAATCTAGCCATAAACCTTCTTAATTAATTACTTATGGGATCAATTAAATTTGAATCAAAAATAAATACAGCTGGCGGCAAAATCTATTGCTCTAGGTGCCAAGCCCTTTCAAAGCGAACAAAGATTCAATGTGGCAAGCCAGCACTTAAAGGTAAGTCTGTATGCCAGTTCCACGGCGGTCGCTCAACTGGTCCTAAAACCGAAGCCGGTAAAGCTAGACAAAAAGCAGCTGTTACAAAATCTGGCAACTATACAAAAGAGAGTTCTGATGCCCGAGCTTCCAGTATTCGCATGCTGCACGGCCTAGAAGACGCAATGTATGTTTTAAAAATGACAGATGCACCTCGGACCAGGGGGCGTAAACCGCTTGGCTACGCGCCGTTAAAAAATATTGATGAGGTCATTCAATTCGCCTTAGACAATCCGTTGCACTTGCCAGAGCGCTCAGGCAAGCGCCGTTCATAATTATCTTAGATGACTCCTTGGACCAGCGTGATCCGGAACAGTAATCACTGAAAATTGAGTGGTACTA
>JAIXOW010000147.1 GCA_027486615.1 Oxalobacteraceae bacterium
GCTCCTACCACAATTACAACAACTCTGACAACAACAACGGCAACGGCTCCTACAACAATTACTACAATTCTGACAACAACAACGACAACGGCTCCTACAACAATTACTACAATTCTAGCAACAACAACAACAACGGCTCCTACCACAATTACTACAACTTTGACAACAACAACAACTACAATAGCTCCAACTACAACGACTCCAACTCTTTTGACAACAACTACTTCTTTGACGACAACAACAATCAAAAGTACGAACGTCCCTAAAACGACTTCAATTATAACTCCAACAACTCTGACAACTACGACAACTGAAATTACAACTAATCCCAAAAATATCAAAGAAGAGGAAATGGATGTAACAATTAATGCAACATCTGATGAGAAAGTAAATAAAATCGATTTAAGATCAACGATTAAAGAAGAACAAAAGATGCCTGAAATGCCCAGACAAGAAAAAATGGTTTTATTTGATGGTGAATTGCTACCCGAGTAAGTTTATCTTTCACAGTATTTAATTGTTATTAAATTTATTAAAAAAATTTATTTTAATAATTTTCATTTAAGGAATCATGTCCTCAGCTATAAAGAAAGAGCTATGAAATGTTTCTATGATCTCGAGTTTCACGTTGGACAATATGACGAAGAAATTTTTAGCCGCAAAAAAAGAGAATACTTGAACGGTATTTGCCAAATTGCTTCTGACGGAGCAAATACTCAGGAGCTCAAAGAAATAGAGCTACAATCGTACGAATTGTTTTTCAATCTGATTCAGGTATGATGAAATAAAAGATAGAATTTTTATAAAAATTACATAATTAATTTGTAAAAGTTACTTAATAATTTCTGAATTTCAATAGGCAAAACTAAAGTCTATTGACTCTCAAGAAGACGCTCAAGAAAAAAATAACGAAAATCTAAATGGTCAAGAAAGAAATGTAAACAGTATTATATCAACTCTTGGTATTATTCAGGTAAACAACATTTTATATTGACTTATTGTAATCCTATTAAAAATAAAATTAATTTACATTAATAACTGTTTAAAGGATAAACTCGAATTTGTTGAAGCCCTACAAGAGGAACAAAAAGAAACAAATGCATTTGTGAAAAGAAATTTAGATACCCAAGCTAAAATAACTAAAGAAATGAGAAAAGTACTTTCCAATCGCATCGATGACAACAAAGCGAGGGATGTCCAAATCTCAAAAATGGAAGGTATCATTGCTGGAATGGAAGAAACGGTGGAAGAACTTGTGGATTTTAAAAACATTAACTTGACTTGTCGTCCCATGGATCCATTTCAGGCGTAAGTTTACATGATTTATAAATATTTAGAATTTGTAGCAATAATGTTCATTACATATTTTACATCATTTAAAGGTGGTACGTCTCTTCTGGTTTACAATGGATCGCATATCAAATGCCAACTGTATTGATCACATCTCTTATAACAATGTTTTTCAGGTACCTTTATATTTCTTAGTGAATTTATTTCTACAAATTTTTTTGTTATTTTAATTTAATTTCCATTGATTGTAGATGGGCCGATAATAAAGCTGCAAAGTCATTTGCAAAAAAGCGCGGGATGAAACGCAAAGTCAAATTTGCATTTACATTTTTTGCAACGGTTATTCAATATTTTTGCTTTGAAAAAAGAAGAAACAACCGTAAGCGTGAATCGTACTATTCCCATCCAGGTAAATTGCAATTTCCTTCTAAGACTTGTTATTACAATATGTAGTTATATAAAACATTAAATTTTATGTATTATTTTAGTTGGAAATATTCATACTGGTCAAAGACAAAAAAAGAACAACAGGTACTTTTTAACTTTTTCTAAAATAGCAAATGAGAAGTAATCTTTAAATAAAAATATTTCGATTTTGAAAACAATATTTGATAAAAATATTAAAATTTAGGCAACAAAGAAGGAGAAGAAATGCTGGAGCTGAAGAGAACAAAGACTTTATGCAAAATATGGATCATTTAATTGACTTTACGGAAAGCAGGTAATTATAAATATTTAATATAAAATATTTAATAGTAATATAATGTTCCATGCACTTGAACCTTACTTTAATATTTTATTTATATTTTCAGTGACAATAACACCGACAGATATGCCATTCCAATGGTTGCTCAAAATGTTCGAATTCATCCCCTATCACAAAAAAAGTACTGAAAATGTCGCTTTTAAAATAATTAACGCATCACAATTTAATTCTGTAAGTACAATGTTAGGGAATTATATTATTTTAATATTTCATTAATTTAGGATTATTTTGTTATAATTGTATTTGATAAAATGATGATTCTAATGAAATTTAATATCGTCAAATTACTTATCAAGAATTGAATGTTGCATTCGTTGCATTTTTTAAAGAGTCTGACATTGAAAAATATATAGCTCAGTTGCACTTTGCATCTTTGTGAATAAGTTTATTCTTTCTTATTTTTTTAACCTACATGAAATCATGTACAAATTATTGATTATTTTTTTTCTCACTTTGTCAATCACAGCTGGACTTGAAATAATTCCAGAATGTGTAGAATTGGCAAAGAATGTTTTGTGCATTCATTTTTTTGACCTACACGACAGAGAAGAATGTGTGAAAAACATTGAACCGGTCTATAAATGGGTATTTCAAATTATTTTTCATTTGAGTAACATTTAAAAATGTTTAAATGATAATTTTAATCGTTATTTAATTTTTATAATATCTTTTTATTCTCACTTGTAGAATTATTTTTATTTTCTAATTGTCTTTTGACATGTGGTAGGATAGCTCAGCGGTAGCGGCGCCGTCGCCCTTGACAAGGTGCGCGGGTTCGAATCCCGCGCAAGAAAATAAACCTTTCGAGGCTGTAGGTTTGAGAGGGGCAAAGTGCGCCCTCTCAAACCTTCAACCTTTTGATCGAATTGCTAGATGGAGTAGTTTCTACATTTTATATCTCACGAGATGAAATAACAGTTAAGTTTTTAAACCTTTAAAGTTTTTTCAATTAAATGAAAGTCTCTTTTTATTTTAACACAATATAACATCTTCTTTAATTACGATTACAATTTTTGCATAAGACCACTTAATCAAGGCGATTTGATAATCACTTTCAAGAAGTCAAAAATTAACATCAGAATCATTCAAAATTGACCAAACTTTGTTTGTCTAACTTTTTTTGAATGATCTACTTATTAATGTCAAGAATATTTACACAAGTAAATTGGTTCAATAATGTGAACATAGTCGGAGACAGCTACAGTCTTCTAAATTTATCAAAATAAACTTTCTACAACGTTCTACCAACTTGGAATTGTTACTGTGACGCAATTAGTACTTACTTCAACTTCAATCAAAATTAAAAAACTCAAAAATACCGAAAACAATTACAAACTATTTAAAAACATATTGACTTTTTTAACATACATGCACAAAAAACACATTTTTGCTGCCAAATGCAGTCGCAATAAAACAAGATGTTGAAATAGCCTTTGGGTACAACGAAAGACCAAC
>JAIXOW010000067.1 GCA_027486615.1 Oxalobacteraceae bacterium
GGACTTGTGCGCATGCGCGGGTATTCTCATCTGTCGCAGAAAAATTTCAACTGTAACTCAAGCGCATGTAATTTAGATTACGATTACAATGTTTCTTGGTTCAATGCCTTTTATACTCATTAATGAAAATATTGTTATAGACAGTTTTCCTGACAGTTTAACCTGGAAAAGATATTGATTAGAAAAACGCTTTGTTAGTTAATCTAGATTTTATTTTTATTCGCATCGATTTCTTTGATAAAGATTTGTTTTCTATGGTTATGAAGTATTTATTTCGTGTAAAAATACTTATTTGATTATTGCAAGGAATATGTTAACACTACTATGTTTTATAGTTACCGTCACCTATTGAGAAATATTTTGTGTGTGCATTTTTAAAACACTACTAACACGTTTTTATCGCAGAAGGAAAGTTAAAGTGAAAGGATGTGAACTTAAAACTTTTATTTTGACTCTACAACACACTACTATTTCTCATCTTAAAGAAAGAACCAAAAAATTGCGTTTAGCGTAGTAACCGTTGTCGCTTTTTTTAGAAGCTCCTTTAAGAATGCATTTTTATTTCTGAAAGGGGCTCAAAATTATTCAATCTTTTACTATTATTGTCTATAGTCCGTGTATTCGCAAAAAAAATTTCGACTGGGAAAGGGGGTGGGGGAAAGTTTCGACTATTACGTAACAACTAAAGGAGTAGTGACGGAAGGGGGGGGGGGAATTTTGTTACTAAAGGAGTAGCCGCTAGTCCGTTTTCCTTGGGTAGTCGAGTCAACATGAAAGCCCGAAGTGCCGGGCTAATCCGCGGGGAAAACCAGTTTCCCGTGTGGTAAAAAAAGGCCCGGCTCGTCGGGATTTCCCATTACATGGTGTCTGGAAAATTATTGACAACATACATTTTAGAAACTCAAAAAATGTTAAGTAAATAACAATAATTTGAAATCTTAAAAATTAGTCATTTTGTGAACCCGTTCAAATTTTAAATGCCTTCAATAGTTTTCGGGTCACAAACAAAATCTTATTTTTGACAGTAGTGTGACGAAGCCACATACCACGGTATTTTTCTATTTTTAGAAAGCGCTATATGGGAGATTCCCCCCCCCCTTCAGCAAAAAGGACCGGCTCGTGTATCCCCCTCCCCCCTTTCCCCTGTGGTAAGTTCTTATCGATGTTCAATAAGACTTTCTCAGGATGCAAAGTGATAACGCGCATCTATTTGACAGTACCTTTAGTTTTAAAAATGCTTACAAATAAACTTATAGAATTTGTGCTTACAAATGAAGTTCTAAAATTGGTGCCGCTTTTTATAGAAACTCACTACGCCAACAAAGTTATTGAAATAATTGAATTACAGAAAAAACTGAGAGAAATTGAGGCAATTGAAAACTATTTTGAAAAATATTTGTTATTTGAACTAAAAACAATTACACAACAAAAGAAAGGGAAAATTCAACAAAAAATTAAAAAAATTCTTGACACTTCAACTTCTAGATGTATTAGGAAAATTCAACTTTATTCAAGAATTTTGAAAAAATTAAAAGGTACTCGCGAACTTCTAAAACATCTTAAAAAAGATAATGGTGCGTGCATCGAAGGTGTCGTCGATATTTAAGCCACTTTCGAACTTTGTGAAGAAATGGATTTAAGAAAAAAACTTTAAAAAAGATTGTTGGCTTTCTCCTACTACAAGTCTTCGGGGGGTGATGGGTGGTAAAACAAAAACAAATGGAATTGGTCGCAGTGTTTCCAATGAAATCGAAGTTTGTGGAATTATACAATTAAAATATGATGGTGCTAATAATAATACTTTTAAAAACAATTTTTCGTGGGAGACCAGATGTGGCCACTGGAAAATTGGACTAAAAACATTTGAATACCAAATAGAAAACCCAAAAGTGAATTATCCTGCTGTTCCTGTCTGTTTGTACAGCAATGCAATTCCAGTTATTTATGAACTGGACCTCGAAAGTGAAAAAGCTGAAACCAAATGCATAAGCTTTCATCCAATTCAATATTTTTCACTGCAAAAAAATATTTATAACAAACTTGAAATTTTTTTCACATATCCAACCGAAAGCAAAATTCAAGATCCAATTCCATTCAAAGCAAAGTTTCATTATTCACTTATATTTAGTCCCTTTCCTACTGAGTTGGGAGATACTTGGGATAACTATTGGCCTTTTTTGCAACTTGGGCCACTCGTAGATCCCGGTAGACACGCATAAACAAGTGCAAACTCGTGATTTGTGATTGAAAATGTTATCTGATGAACAAATATTAAATCTATATAAAGACACAGACTTTCCCGGTTCCTGGAGTGGTGCTAGAACTTTTCAGATGTTTTTAAAATTCGATAAAAATGAAAATGTGACCCTACATCGAATTTATAAAATTCTGAAACAAATTCCTCAATATGTCATGAATCAAAGGCAAATAAGAAGATTTCCCTCTTAATTGAAAAGTGTTTCTAAATATAGTGTTTCCAATGAAATTGAAGTTTGTGGAATTATACAACCAAAATATGATGGGGTTCCTGTCACAAAACAACTATTCTCTTTATTTGACGTGGAAATGACTAAATAATTGCTAATTCACGTGGCAATCTGGCAGAAATAATGATCATGCGGCAATCTAGCCGGACTTTTGTGTTTACCTTTTTCCCAAACCGGATAAAACGGACAAAATCTCAGAAATTGTTCTTGCTTTCAACGAACAACACTACTGAAGACGTGCTTCAAGTTAGGAAAAAATCAATCTAAAGGTAAAAAATTCTTTTTAATCTCTGTTTTTCATGAATTTTTACATTTTCAACCATTTACGTGTCACCTAGTAATTTTGGTTGGTGTTAAAAACGTCATAAAGACTGTGTCAATGAAATATATCTAAGATATTTTGACTGAATAATCAGACGTTTTTTTTTTTTTTTTTTAATAGAATTACAACCCCTGAGGTTTTCGACATGTTATCAAATACAATCCCTGAGGTTTTGGAGCTCAGTGCAAACTCGACTTTTCCTGCAAACGAGGAAGGCCAGAACAATTCTGGCAACATCAATCAGACCATCATGGCAACTTCTGCCGTTTGCTTCGGCGTCTACATGATCGACTGCTACGTCGTAAAGTTATACCGGATCTTGCAAAAATGGGAACTGAGCTTGTCAGATGAGCAAAGAGGTAATTTTATTTCAATGTAAGATTTTAGGAGGCTTTTCACGTCAATTCTTTAACTCTTTTAACTAGACGGAAAAGTAATAACTTTTTAAAGCATTGCTTAGTTGTTGATTTAACAAAAAACCAGCTTTTGCAACATCTTTTAAATGTTTTCAGATAGGACATGGATCAAGGCCGTCATGTTCGGAAAGTCGGCAATCCGGATGTTGTCACCTCAACTGAACGCTCAAGCCGATTCTATTGACAACATTTCAGCCCTTCAGCAGCAACCTCGACAAGAAATACATCAGCAACCTTCTCAACAACCTGAGGCAAGGAGGGGCCTGGCTACTATTAACGTATGGGGAGACCGATTTATCATTAGGCATACAGGTAATCAAAAGTATTTGTAGAGATAGA
>JAIXOW010000064.1 GCA_027486615.1 Oxalobacteraceae bacterium
AAAACCTAAACATGGTCTAAAATGACCCAAAATTAGACTCAATTGTAGCTAAAACAAGCCAGGACCAGTTCAAAAGGTTAAAACCCATTCAAAAAGGTCCAAATGGACCCAAAATTAGACTTGTACATGGTAAAAAGGGTGAAAAAAAGTTTCGATTGGAAAATTGGGTAAAATATGATGAAATACTTTGTACTTTAAAGCCTAAACATGGCATGTACTTTGTTTAAAGCCTAAACATGGTCCAAAATGACCCAAAATTAGACTCAATCAATGCTAAAACAAGCCAGGACCAGTTTAAAAGGTTATAACCCTCAAAAAGAGATAATAAATACCTTAATTTATATACAACAACGTAACCTATTTAAAAACAATTTCAGATGATTTGATGAAGCCACTTTTTCGAGACCCCTACATGCAAAATTTCTTTGCCAACGAAGTTCATGGCTGGAATACGAGCGTTATCTACACGGTGCAAAACTACTTTCCGGAAAAAAAAGATTCTACAATTATTCGTCAGACTCATTATAAGATTATTTTTAATGATGTTTCGGACGAAGCTCTAATTGCCAATATATCTCAAAAATTTTCTAGAAGAAGTTCGTTTTTAAGTGAATGTTTTGAAAAACTTGAAAAAAGTTATCCAGAAGAAAAACGACATTACGTTTGCATTGACTCTCATTTTAAATCTCCAGGAAGTTCTTTAAAATTATTTATAAAATCTCACATTTTTCCAGAAAAAGACAATAAAATACGACCAATCTTTTTTCTTAAATAATTTATTTATATTTGTACATATACTTATATTTTTTTATGCATTAAAGAATAATAAATTTAAAAATACAAATATATAACAGTGTTATTATTTTTATTTGTTTTAAATCACTTTGAATGTAACAAAAAATGATTTTTCCATAAGAGGCACATTTTTGTTTGAACTTAAAAAACTGTTCAAATGAACTATTAGATTATTGGTAATTGTTTTTGTTTTGTTCACGTTGCTGGTACTTTGTAAGACAAAAGGTAATGAATAGCAGGCATTAAAGCAGTTCTCCTGCGTTAATGATAGGTATACAATTTTTTTCTCTTCAGTCTTGTAAAATGACTCAAATGCTCTAATTATTGAAAATATGGCATTTTCTAAAATATTAAGCAAAGAGTCTATTAAAATAAGTTCTTCATTTTTTTTCTTTAGATAAAGTTTATACTGATGATTTTGAAAGTTAGAAGCACTCTTACACTCTTTTTGTCTCTTGGTAAACGTCTGAATCACAAATACTTCTAAAGAATCGTTTTTGGTCAATAATGTTTCTTTATCAAATAAATATTTTTTTTCTTCCATTTTAAACAAAACAGTAAAAATTTACACAATAACATTTGGTTGCATACTTTGAACAGCGTAATCTTTGGTTTAAATCCTGCTCTTCCGATTTGAAATGTTAACGAATACTAACAACGGCAATTTGGCCGTTAACCAAAAAATGCTAAAAAGGGACGCTAAAACCAATGCGGATCAATATTTTATGTGGCAACCGCTACAGCAGCAATGTAAGCAGATGTAGAAGCAGATGTGAGTTACGCTGCCTTGTCAATTGGTACGCCAAAAAAGGGATTTTTCAATCGATAAAACTTAACGCTAGAAGCAGCGCTCTAGAACTTAGAAACCTTTTCACATATCATTCTCTAAAGTGCGTTGTGAAGTAAGTGATTAAAATAATTTAAAAATGTTAACAGACGAAGAAATAATAAATTTATTTCGAAACCCTAAATTTAAGGGCAGTTTTAGTGGTATGAAAAATTTTCAACTGTTTTTGGCTACCGATTTAAATGAACATGTTAGTTTGCAAAGGCTTTACAACGTTATAAAAAACTATCCTAATTACATTTACCAACTAAGACCAATTCGAAAGTTTCCAACAAGAAATTATGTAACCGACAGTTTTGGCGAACTAATGGAAATTGATCTTGGCTTTATGCCCGTGTTTAATTTATTCCGTTATTTTTTATGCCTTGTTGATGTTTTTTCTTGGCACATTTGGTGTGTTGCTCTAAAAAAAAAAATGGTCCCGTTGTAGGGAAAGCGTTGGAAAAAGTTTTTGACGAAATAAAAAGTCCAATTACCAAGATTCAAGCCGATTCCGGAACCGAATTTATCGGAAACAAAAATGTGTTTCTTAAACACAAAATTTTGTTTAAGACTAAACATTTAAAAAACAAAGCGGCTATGGCTGAACATGCAATTTATTTAGTGAAACGAAAGTTGTACATGATTATGCGATCTGAAAACTCTAAAAACTGGGTGAAATATTTACCAGTGGCGGTAAAATTGTTAAATGAAAGACCAGTGAAAAGAATTGGAAATTTAGCTCCGGCTTCGATAAATTCAATGTTTGATGATGTGAAAGTAAGAGAAGCACAAAAACTTCAAAAACAAATAGGGCCGGAAGAACCAACCTGGCGAGAGCAAAACACACTTCAAGCCAAATATGAAAAATCGCCTGGATTTCAAAAAGATGATTTTGTTTATTTAGATTACAAAGAAAAAACGTTTGCTAAAAGTTTTGATCTTAAGATAAGTATATGAGGCCATTCAAATAATACGTAAACATTTGGGCTTATTTTAACCCCCCTTTTTTTCTTTAAATACATTGTTGTTAACCATCTACCCTTACAATGTCACGTATTATTTGAATGGCCCTATTTTTATATTTTGCGTAGAGCCTTTTTTATCTAAAATTTGTTTGTTAAAAGAGCATACAGATCTTAGTCTAAAACACCCAAAAAGCAGCTGCGTAGAAATTAGAAACATTCTAAAGACGATAGAAATATTTCAATAGTAAATAAGTTACTACATTGGATCTAAAAGTAAAAATTTTCTTTTTTGCCAATGGAAAAGTTGTTTAGAAATATTTCAAACCGTTTAGAAATATTTCTATAGTAAATAAACCATAAGAATGATTTCCAAAACTGAAAGTCTCCATCTAAAACTGAAAGTTACTTCAAAAGAAAAAATACAAAGGGTAGCGCTTCTTTTTTCTTTCTTTTATTTTCTATTTTTGCTTTTGTTGTCGCCATTTGCGCAAGAGTACAAAAAATAAAGAAAGCAAATAATGTCTGTTTTGTCCTTTTAATTTCACGTAAACCGTGTGTGCATGTTCTGCGCATTTCCAAAACTGGTTACTTGCGACTGGTTTTCTATTGGCTAGTAACCAAATTTTGCGCAAATCAGGTGGTTATAAATAGATGGTTAAGTCAGCAATGAGTTCAGTTAACTTTTGCCATTTTTTACAGAGGTCAAATTTACCAAATAGCAAGAGTCGATGCTTTGAGACGACCTGTTATGTTCAAATTGAAGGATTTGTTGGGCGACCCACTTAAAGGTCGTTATTACAAAGAGCAATTGCGAAAAGCTCCTACTCCAGGAAGAGATTTTGATTTTGAGGTGAAAAGAAAAATATAAAATGTCTTGTTTTGTCGTATTTTTCTTAGAAACAGAAAATTGTGAAGAAGAAATGTATTTTATTGTAAAATCAGTCGTATTTTGTCTGATTTTTACCCTTTTTCAAGTGTTTCTCAGAATTTTAAAAATATGGTGACATCATTTTCTTATCTCAGGTTTCACAAATTTTGAAAAGAAAAAAAGAAAACGGACAAGAGAAGTTGTTTGTTAGCTATCTTCATTACCCGATAAGTGGAAAAATCAAATTGTCCTATGTGCTTAAAAAACAAATAACAAAAATAGATTTAAATGTTTGATTACCAATATTGTATTACAAGTATTAATCAAATAACTGATTGAATCAATAGCTTATTCATTTTAACTTTTATTGATTAACAGATTAATTTGATCTGTAGTTTATTTTTTAAACTCTCATGTTTCAGTGTTTTGTAGCAGCTTTTGTCATTTATTTATTTAAGCCTAATGACAATTTGTTGAATAAAAAAATATTTTACGACAAGTTTAATCGTTGGATTGACGCTGACAAATTGAAAAAAACTTAATGAAGATGTGATGAAAACATGGAGGTTCTTTCTTGTTATAATCCGTTAAAACAAGTTCGCTACAGATCTGTGTATAAAGCTCAAAACGTACAATCAAATTATGAAGAAATAGAAAACAAATGGAAAGTTAACCTTGTTCCGCAATATATGGACTTAACAAAGGGCATTTGGAATGTCAGTTTAGACAGCTATATTTACAAAATATCTTCACCCCAAACAGTTACATTTGACACTATTTTAGAAATTTCTACTAGCTTGTGCACAAGTTATCAATCAATTGCAGGAAAAAGTCTTAATAAGACCGTTTTTACTAGGTTAGGAAACATACATGTTTACAGTAAGGCTAACTTGGCTAATTTTGGACCATTTGAAAAGAAATGGTTTATGGTTGATAACGTGAATAATCACTTTGACCTTCATGTAACTGCACACGAATTAAGTTTTATGAGACTTCCAAAAATTGAAATAGAATTTGACATTAGCTTTTTGTTTCAACGGATTAAATAAACAAAAAGTGAAAAATGGATAAAGTTTATTTAAGACATTTATTTGAAGAAAATAAAAATTTTTTAAGGCAACTTTTTGAAGAAAAAAGTGTTGCTAATACACAAAAATTGTTAAACAATGCAACTGACAGTACTCTAAATGTTCTTGTTCGAATTTTGTACTTAATTGCAAACGGTGAAATATCCCTTCATGAAAGCCACCAAGAGGTTTTTAAAAAATCAAAACGATTAGGAAAATTGAGTGCATTTGAGTCTCGTTCGTACTTTGTACAATTACTACATAGCCCCAGATCCGAAAAATTACACGTGTTAAAGCAGTTCTTAAAACTTTATCCATTTTTACTTCATACTTTTTTTAATATCTAAGGATGGCTGATGTTTTTGCTCGTCGAAGTAACAAAAGGCACATGCTCAGAGGCTTTGCTCAATTAACTTTAACAAAATACCCTGCTCAAAAAAGAAAACTGATTCCCGGCATAGCTTATTCAGCCAAAGTACCTCCTTCAGTTTTTATTCCTTTGAACACTAATGACTATTATGGTTATACAAAAAGTTTGTCAAAGCCAGAAACAACCGAGCAAAAAGACATTGTTAAAATAGGCTCAATTGATCAAAAATCACAAATTGGATTTGGTGTTGTTCCCGAAATTGACGATAGTGATGAAGATGAAGACATTTCTTACACTAGTTCAGAAAAAGTGGATCCAGCAGTTTTAAATGCTTTTATCAATCCAAGTTTTAAAACAAACGTAACCCAGATCAATCCACAAAAAAGAAAAATTGAAACTAGCAGCGAAACTGTTAAGACTTTAACACCTACAAGTGTACCCAAAAACAAAAAATCTAAAATTGGACAAAAGTTAAAATTTGAAAAATAAAATGGCCGACGTAACTGTCCAAGAGGTGGGTACTTATCCTGCCCAACATATTATTGATGACTATTTTACCGATGTGCCGTCTGATTTTCGATACACGTGTGTGGAATACAGATGTTTTGTATCACAAACTTCAATTGACAGTAACAGTGGTGAAATAACTTTTATCTTACCTCCCCAAAATGCACCATATTGTTATCAATTGTCAGACACTTTAATGAAAGTGAGATTGCAAATTGTAAAAAAAGGTACCAATCAGTTGCCAAATCCAGACGCTAAAATTGGTCCAGTAAACAATGTCATTGGAAGCCTTTTTGAAAAAATGACTTTAAAAATCAATGACGAGTTGGTTACAACTGTCCCAGAGTTGTATGCTTACAAATGTTATCTTAAACGGCTGTTGACTTTTAACGAAGATGTGAAAGCAACCAATTTCAAACCATCTGGCTACGTTAGTGACAGTTGCATTATAGGTTATTTTTTACCAACATTAAAAATCTCTTAGTTAAAGTAATGTTGTTATTTTTTGTTTTTTTAAAATATTAACATTGCTTTAAAGGTGTATTTTAAATGTTGACAAAATTAACAAAAGGTGACATTGAACCTAATGCAAACAACCAAGGCTGGAAAGACCGCGGTCGTATGTTTCGAGAGGATTACGCAGATGGAGGAGCATTCAGAACCGAGGGAGCGGTTTTTATTGGGCCATTCATGCATGAACTCAGCAACATCGGAAAAGACTTACCACCAAGTAAATTATATTTTATATTTAAAAATAAATTCTAATTTACTATTAAATTAAACAAGATTTACATAACTTTTATTGTTTTTTTTTCAGCTACAAAAGTTTCTTTTACGTTGCATCGCTCTTCGGACGAGTTTTTTCTTATGAGAGATGAAGCGGACACACAAGAGTATCAATGCGTGATGCTCAATTGTTATCTCTATGTAAAGGTGTCAAAAATGAGCGATGCAATTTACAAAGAGTTTCACAGCCGCTTTTTAAGCGGAAAAGAAAAACTGCTCTATCAATTCAGAAGAATGAATATAAAAGAATTGCACTTTCCAAACGGCTCGTTTTCGTTTAATTCAGCAGATTTGTTTCCTGACAGCGAAGTTCCTAGCAAAATTTTTTTTGTCTGTGTCTTTAATGACTCCAAAAATGGAAAACAAACAAAAAACCCTTACAATTTTTGGCGTAAGTTTAAGTTGGTCAAAAATTTAGACACGGCCGAAAATTTAAGCGGTGCTCTTGAGGCTCAGTACATCAAAGAAAATCTAGAACTTCAAATGGCCAAAATGAAATTTGACATGGTCAACAGCGTAGAACAAATGAAAAAATCAATTACAGATGACATCCAAAATGCATTACGAGTGCAGTTTGAAGGTCTTCAGCAAATGATGCGGGGTGTTGCGGGCGCTACTCCCCCTGGTTCTACCCCCACTAACAGTACTCCCACGGGTTCCTCGGGTATTACCGGTTTAATTAATGATCTGATAACAAACAAAGGTCCTCCAGGTTTAATAAAAAGATCTACACGCACAAGAACCACAACTCAACAAAATCAGCAACCAATCTTGAGAGATGATGACACAAGATCTGAAGTGAGCAGTGAGTTTGAAGATGCCATTGGAGATCCTACTGCACAAACCCAAAATCAAGGTCAAAATACGCAAGGCTTAAATCAACTTGGTCAAGGAACAAGTCGATCTTACACGGTACAGCAACAGCAGGTGTTAATTTTATCAACATTTTTGCACGCGTTTAACTACGCTGCTTTTTTAACAAATATTTTTTTTTTTTTTTTTTCTAGTTACGTTTGGCTAGGCACCAAAATTTGTTACAAAAAACAAAAGCATTTATTGTTGATAAAATTGACAGCAGAATCGAAATTGCGTCGATTTAGCTGCTACAACTGAACTTCCCGTCTACATTGTAAGATGTGAACTTTTATTGAACTCCACACCAGTTGATCAGGTAAAAACTTGTAACAAAACAAATTATAACCGTAATTATTTTAATAACCTTTCTAAATATAATTTTTTATGTTTAAACATTTTAGTTTCCCAGTGAAAGCAACAAAGACGAATGCGTTGATGACTTTATTCGTTTGTTAAACACTAACGGATTTTTGGGGTCATGTGAATCAAATTCTCTAAGCTACGACATGTTTAGAAATGGCTTTTACATAGCCGGGTTTGATTTGACAACCGCCCAAGAAGGAGCCAATGATATATACTCAATTCCAACTGTGCGAACGGGTAACTTTTTATTGACTAAATCAAGACATTATATCATGTAAAAAGTTTAAGTACAAAAACACATTAGAAAAAAGTTAAAACGGCATTAAATTTGAAAACTTGAATTAAAAAAATAAGGAACCGATTTAATAAATATATTTTTTCTATTTTAGGAGCATTGTCTTTAAGATTAATATTAAATCGACCTCCCGAAACTGACGTCACCATTTTGATGTTTTATGAAAGCACCGCTTGCATGGAAATAACAACAAGTGGTCGACTTCAATTTTCGTATGTTCCCAAATAAGGTAAAAAGTAACTTTTTACAAGCAAAAAAAATATAAAATTTATTTAATCCATTAATTGAGCGCACTCTTTTTTTCTCTTTCTCTTTTTTGTTTGTGTGTTTGTGTGTGTGAGTGTGTGTGTGTGCGCGCGTGTGTGTGTATGTGTTATTTACAAATTACTCATTTGGTCAACTGCTCTATTTTTAAGCTTCATTTAAAGTGGTCAGTCTTTTCTCAATTGTTATTTTAGTTTTTTTCTTTCAAGTTGTAACATGTTATTCAAATGTCTTATATTTCTAACTTTATTTTGTAGTGTTTTAGCAGAACTTAATTATTTTGATACAAATTGCAAAAAATTTATTGACAATAATTTGTGCGTTCAATACAAGTGGAATTATCCTACTTGTGTTCCTTGGGACACAAAAAAGTGCGAGATAGACCTAACTCATCGCAAATACTGCACAGTGTACCTTTGCAAAGTAATTTTTATTATTTTTGCTTATTTATAAATAATATAGGTTTTGTTAACAATATAAAAAAATATATTATAATGTTTGTTTAGGAGCAGCGTATTTCAACAACAACCACAACTACAACCACAACAACTACACCAACAACAGGACAAACAAGTGTTTCCTCTACTCCTTTAACCACAACAACCTTTTCTACAAGTCCTTTGCCATCTTTTACCACTACTCCTTTTACTACTTTACCACCCTCAAGCAGTGCTACACCGTTTTTGCCACCCTCCAACAGTGCTACACCGTCTTACAACACAACAAGTAATTACCCGCATAATAAATTATTATCTTACTTTTAAAGTTTTCATTGAATCCTAATTTCTAATTTGTAAGAGCGAGATTTAAATTTTTGTCTGCCAATATAGAGCAAAATTTTAACCTTTGTCTGCCAATATAAAGCAAAATTTTAATTTTTGTTAATATAGTAATTAAATATTGGTTTGATTATTTTCAATAGCATCGTTGTCTTGTCCGGAGTGCCCACGTTGTCCTAAACAGGAGTGTTCCGTAGTAACGTGTCCCAGTGTTACAACTACGTGCACTTGTACACAAACGCCGGAGCCCCAATTAGTCTTTGAGAAATTAAGTCCATATCTTAACGGTAAAATAATATTTTGTTTTTTTGCTCTTTTTGTTTTTTTCTTTTTTTAGCAAAAATATAAATTATGTAACAGTGTAATTTAACTGATTTAACTGCTATATTTTTATGTATTAAGGTATATTACTTGTGCTGTTTTTTTTAGAATCCAGACAATACAACAGCGTCAAAATGCTTGGTGATGACTTTTGCAAAGATTACCATTGCAACATCACTGAGCACTTTGAACACGGGTGCTATGTCCCACGCAAACTAAGGTGGGACATAAACTGTCACTTATATTGTGACTTGAGAAATTGCAGGTATATAAAGTTAATAATGACCATTATAAAAACTTAATTAGTAGTAACTCAAAAAAAATTAAATTGCCGCACAATTAATTTATAAGTACAGTAAAAGTTGTTTATAATGAATAGCTTGAAATTGAACATATCAATTTGTTATAACCGGGGCTTGTTATTAATATGTCAATGTGTATTGTAAATTAACATATTGGATTAAAATATTTGTTATTTTTCTGCTCCAAGTTTTTTAAGATTAAGTTTTACTGTATTTTATTTTTTAGCTACGTGTACGTACCGGGATATCAATACTGTCCCGTGTACAGCTGCGCTCCCGACCAAAACCCTGCTCACCATGGACTTGTCGTTGGGGTCACTGTGGGCGTAACCATTGCCGTTTTGGCAGTGGTTTTCGGCCTTGGATTTCTGTTTTATTACAGAAATTGGTTACGCCAACGACAACAAAGTAAGTTATTAATAAAAAAATATATATATAAATATAATTTAATTTTGCTAAACAGCTTTACAGTAAACATTTATTTTTCATTTATAGGCGAGTCAAGACATCTTATGAGCGTGTCAATGCTCAACTTGACCGCCAGAACCAACGACGATGACAGCGTCAATTCGGGTAGCAGCATACTCTAAAGTTTTTATTTAACTGCTTTAAACAATTTAACTGCTTTATATTTATAAAAAAGTATTTAAAACAATACAACCAAAAAAACTATTTGTTAAGGGGCCATTCAAATAATACGTGACATTTTAGTGGGGGAGTTTACAACAATGTCACCAAATAACACAGGGGGAGGCGTGAGGTCAATCAAACTGGCACGTGTAATTTTTTTGTCTATTGTTAAATTAAATTTTACCAAAAATGTCTTAAAAACTATGTTTCCTGGGGGGGGGGGGTCCAAGCCAGTATTACCAAATAACACAGGGGGAGAAAGGGTCTAAAATAGGCCAAAAAATTGTCACGTATTATTTGAATGGCCCGTAAGTTGTTTACAATTTTTAGTGCCAACTCAAAACAACGGAGCAGAGAACGGGGATCAAACTAACCAAGCTCCGGACGGAGCTGTTGGTGGAAATACAGCACAAGCTACTAAAAAGGATGGTGAGGAATGGTAAATTACTAGTTATTTTTTGGTTCTTTTAGTTTTTTTACACAATTATAAAATAACATAACTATTTGTCACTTAAAATTTTTTGTTATTTTAATAATTAAACTTACAGCCAAAAATTAAATATTTTTGTAAAATTTAAATTTAAATATTTTTTCAGATTTTGTAGACGTCCAAATTTTGTCTCCCTTAGCAGCTGCTCCCTCAGCAGCTGCTCCCTCAGCAGCTGCTCCCTCCCGTCCAGAGAAAAGTTTAAAAAAATTTCTTTTGGAAATTTTAGACTTTTCCAAACAACAACAACGCCAACAACAACAACATTCCGCATTTTTGGATGATAGTCATTTTTTTGGGATAGGTGACCGCGAAGACGAAAATGTTGAAAGAGCTTTCTTTACCTAAAGCAGTTTCTTTTTTGTACAAAACAGTAACTTTCTCATTTAGGCCTTATTTGTTTTTGTTATCACCAATCCTTGAAAAATGACTATCATCTTGTAATCTTGTAAATAAACAGTATTATAATATGTATTTTATTTTATTTTTTTAACTTATTTTTTGTAAAATAATAGCAGCTGCTATAATGCTACTGTAACTTTTATATAATTGTGTTTGCCACATTTTTTAACATTGTAATTTTGTGTACAAAACTGCCTATACTATTTTTATTTTAATATTTATAACAAATTTTTACATGTAATTTTTTACTTGTTTTTTACATTTTAATAAATACGGCCAAAGGAAAAAAGGCTTGAAATACAATTGCTTTAAGTAGGCAAGGGAAAAAAGCATCACAAAAAATTTAGAAAAATAAGCAAAAAACGGAAAGGGTGGGAGTGCGGTTGATTGGATTATATGTTGTACGAGTAGCAGGAACTTTGTCGCACTATAAATAAGAGAACATAGAATTTAGAAAATTAGTTTGATTCAAATCTTCTGCTATGAAAGTAATCAAAATACCGCTATGAAAAATATTTCTGTTTATTTCATTTTGTGCTTGTTGGTACAAGTTTATACAAAAAGTTTGCCGGAATACAACAACAGCAATAACAAGACTCGCTATATTAGATCCGATGTTGCCGTAGCTGGAGGTAATTTATTCTTTTGGAGCTAAAAGTACAATTACAACAACAACCTTAGCAGCGCTGCTACCTTTGTTGCTTTAGTGTTTTATAATTTACAATTTTTTTAAGAAATTTACATTAATATTTGGTATTAATGACCAATTTACTTATTACATAGGGGCTGCTCCACCAACTCCACCCCCACCAAACGGAGGAAAATGGTCAAAGCCACTACCTTTAGATGCACAACTATATGAAGACGAATCTTTCTTACAATATTTATATAAAATAGACGCCTACATTGCGGCCAATATGCAAGGTTACGCGGAGACTGCAAGAGATGTTTTATCTAGTATTGTGCTTACGCCTTTAGAACCATGCAGTATATTTACGGGTGGCCTAATGGAACACTGGTCTGTGTTAAGACGACAAAAAGGTCTTTTTGATGCCTCCAATTTGCCAGCTGAAGGGGCACGTGTTCCTCAGATTATTGAAAAAGAAAGTTTGTGCAATGCAGTTTTTGATGGTTTTGATTCTGTGCATACATACATTAGACTGGTAGATACTTATGAAAACAGCATTAGAGAATTTCATAACACTATTTTAGGAACAGCTGAACGGTTTAGGCAGGCTGTTGATACTGTAATTAATTATCGTCGTCTTTTAACTTCAATGGCTGACCCCAATCTTGCCAGTTTTAGTCAAACAGAGGTTAATTCGCTAATGGAAGCTTATCCCGATCCAGAATACAGGGAAAGAGCCAATCAATTTTATAATAAAAACAAGTTGGATATTGAAAAAAATATTGCAGATTACCATTTTAGACTTGAAAACCTTCGACAACGATTAATTAGGCAGTTTGATGAACTTTATGCCAGAAGAGTGGGTTGGGGATATCGACTAAAAAATCCGGGTATAAGGTTTTTGGTTTACATTCGGCATGACTCTTGTGCAAAAAAACCTATTATAAAAGATGAACGCAAAAAAAGAAATGTTTTAGCAACTGCCTTAAACAACGGCAATAACAAAACTTCCTGTATAGTTGAAAGAGAAAGCATTGATTCAATTAATGAAGAAATGACTATAGAGTCTCCTTTTTCTTATAGAATTGTAAAATTTAGTGAACGAGAAAATGTTTTGAAAAGAGAAATTGATCATTTAAGTTCTTTATTTCATGTTTGGCTGGGAACTAGCTCTGGATGGTACACATCACACTGGTACGTAACTGAATATAAGCTTACTTCAACTATGTTTAATTTATTTCGAACAGATCTACTCAAAAATCCAAAATACAATGACATTGACCACAAGCTTAGCATTATTGTTAATTTTTCATATCTTCTTAAAAATGAAATGATGTCTAATTTAAATTGGTATTATGACCCTGAGCGTTCCATAAATCGAGTAAAAACTTTTATTAACAAATTGTACCATGGTAGTTATCCAAATCCTCCCCCAAATAATGGTACTATGTTTCATGATGAATTAAAATAATAATAACATTATTATCTGAAATTTTAATTGTTATTGCGTCTGAATTTATTGTAGTCAAATTGTAATAGTTAATAAAACAAAAAAAAATTACAGTGTTTTTTTTTTGAACTTTAAAGCAGGCCAACTGATTTGTACTCAATATATCTGAACTTTAGGCAAGTTAATTAAATAAATGTCCCACTTAAAAAGCTGCGTAGTTAGTTTAAGCCGCACTCTTGCATACCGCATATATAAAAGGTTTACGACCTCGTAAAATTTCATTAAGCCTAAACTTTTAACCTTATCGTTAACATCAAAATGAAAAATTTTGTTTTGTTTTTTATTTGTGTTGTGATTCATTTTGGCGAATCACGACCAAGAGAAGGTTTTATTTGGCCAAATGCAACTCTTTGGCCAAATGCAACGATTGAACTTTTAAAAAGAAATCACGTACCAGATGTTGCTGATTCTACTCAAGCAGTTACCACGAACATTGATATTCATCAAGGTAATATTTTTAAAATTTAAAAATGGTTAAAAAAGTATTTTTACAGTAACATTGTTGTTTTGCCAAAAAAAACTCATTTTTTCTGATTAATAAAAACCGCGTAAGTGGCGTAATTATGAAAAATCTAAATATAAAAGTTGTTCAAAACCTTAATATTAGCAGCGTGCTATATTAATTTTATTGTATTTGTTAGGTGGTCGGCCTAATCCAGATGAAAATGAAGATTACTTGGCAAATTTTCAGAGTCTATACCAAATTCTCCGAACAATTCAAGAGGCTATAAACGAAAATGATAAAAGGCAATTGCACAAATCTATTTCATTGGACATATCCCCAACAAGAGCTTTTTGCAATGCCATTTACGAAGAGTCCTTTCAAGAATCAATAAGGGAGGGCGAAAGGATAACTACGGCGTTTCCTTCAAATTTTGCAAGACAAACATCTGCAGGGTTGCCTGAATTTTCGCCAGACTTTACTTTAATTAAAAAAGAAGATTGTAGCCCGGACGGTGTCAAAGCAGTGGCGGCTACAATTCAAGCATGGATGTCTAGATATGATTTAACATTTAATCAATTAGAAAGGTACCGAGATAACCTTGCTCGAGTAAATGATGTATTTGCTGGAGAAATAGGTCATATTGCAGCTAATTTAAATAATTTTCCAAAACTTGAAAAAGCCAAAAAGATATACATAGAAGCTAAAGAAACTATTGAAAAAACAATAGATAATTTTTTAACAAGAACAAATTATCTTCATTACGAAATCAGAAAATTACTTCAAGAATATTATGGTCGCAAAGTAGGATGGGGATATTATTTAAGTTATCCGTCAAGTCATTTTTTGGTTATTATACGAAGAACATCTTTACTTTTAAATAGACCAATTGAATTAAATAATGAAAACGAACTACTAACAAAAATGTGGGTAACCGATAATGTTAGACGTATGAAAAGAGCAGAACCTAATGTTGATAAAGTGTTTAATTTGGAAAACTTTAACGAAATGAAATTGTCCAATGATATACCACGCACTAAAAGATCCGAACAGCAAACTGAATCTGAAAATGAGTCACCAAATCCTTATTCTTGCGTTAAAGATATATCAAGTTTGGATCAATTAGTGCATGGTTTAACAACGGCAGATAATGAAACAGTGCAAATATTTGCTTTTCGAGAGGACTCAAGAATTTTGGATATTCAAATTAAACACTTGAGAACTATATTTTTTGCTTGGATTAATACTAGCAAAGGATGGTTTCAATCTTACTGGTACGCGAACGCCTTTAACAATGTGGTAAATTTATTTGACCATTTTGAACACAATGTTTTGAGAAACTTGCATATTTCTTCTATTCCTAACAAAAAGACAGTAATAAATACTTTTATTTATCATGTCATTGTTCCTCACATGAACCTTGACCTTGGATGGTATTATAATCCTACTGGTGCAATTGAAAAAATACGTGATTTCATAAAAGATCATATTTCAATTTTAGAAAGCGAGGCTCCGGACAATAATTTAAAAGTATACATAAATTAAAGTTAATATAATTACGCTGCTAATGCTGGCGTAAAGATTGGTAACAATCTTCTCAATGAAAGACACATTATTCCGGTGGTTATTGGAGTGTTGTGGAATTTGTTGACGTGAAATGTATATATTAATAAATGTTTGCTACAATTTATTTTCAGCGTACAAAGAAACATTTTATAAGAATCACAGTAAAAGTTCCACTGTTGTTCCACTAACATAATTTTAAGTAAACCATAAATAACAAATATGTATGTATTCAATTTCATGAAATTAAATATTACATTTATGAATAAAATTTTAAAAAAACCAAATTTTGTATAAGTTTATTTGTAAAGTGCTTTCCATGCGACCTGGCGGTACACTTTGCGCTCGTTTAGCCTCATTTACACATTCGGTTTCTGCATGCGTTTTTGCATTACGTTGCAAATTTTCAGAACTTACCTTGGTTAAACAAAACCAAGGTAATTTGTAAAAAATCGCAACGCAGTGCGGTAAACGCATGCGGAAACCGGATGTGTAAACAAGGCTTGTTTTTTAACAAAATAGCGTAGTTGCAGATTAGAAACAAAATTTGTATGCAGGAGCTCAAAGAGGGTATTTGGATCAAGTTTTCTGTATTCTGTTTTTTTAAAATGATTATTCTCAGGTAATTTTGCAAACAAATTTTAACCAGCTAACTTAATCTAAAGCAGCAAACTTAAAATTTAAGTTTTTGCATCTTATTTACAAGTACGCTATTAAGATTAAGTAATATAGCCAAAACTTCCCGATTAGATCGGCCTATAAAACACTATATTACCCGTTGTATAAATTTGTTTAAATTTATACAACTAGAATTCAAATAAACTTATATTTTTTTTGGATTTTTTAAAATTTTATATTTTTTTTGGATTTTTTAAAATTTTATATTTTTTTTGGATTTTTTAAAATTTTATATTTTTTTTGGATTTTTTAAAGTTA
>JAIXOW010000377.1 GCA_027486615.1 Oxalobacteraceae bacterium
CATCAAGCCTAGCTGCAAGCCACTATAATCTTGCAATGAAAATTATATTTGCAGGCACACCTGAGTTTGCGGTTTCAGCATTAGCCGCACTGCATGCTGCAGGTTACGCAATTCCCTTAGTGCTGACTCAGCCAGATAGACCTGCAGGACGCGGCATGCAATTGCATCCCTCTCCCGTCAAACAGTTTGCACTGACACATGCCATCCCCGTTGCGCAACCCACATCCTTACGCCTAGATGGAAAATATGCAGAAGAGGCAACAGCAGCGCATGCCTTATTACAAGCCACGCCGCATGATGTGATGGTAGTTGCAGCATATGGATTGCTCTTGCCGCAATCTGTTTTAAGTATTCCGCGTCTAGGTTGTATCAATATTCATGGCTCTTTGCTTCCACGTTGGCGAGGCGCTGCACCTATACATAGAGCGATAGAAGCAGGTGATAACCAAACTGGCATCACGATTATGCAAATGGACCAGGGCTTGGATACAGGCGCTATGCTGCTTAGTGAAACAGTGGACATACAAGCGAAGGACACAACGGGTGATTTGCATGACAGGCTTGCAAATTTGGGTGGCCGTTTAATAGTTGACGCACTGCGCGAACTCGAGTCAGGCAAGTTAGCAGCTACGCCACAACCCGAAATGGGAGTGACCTATGCAGCAAAAATTAGCAAGCAAGAGGCTACATTGAATTTTCAAGCATCAGCGACTATTTTGGAACGCAAGATCAGAGCATTCAATCCCTTTCCTACCGCAAGCGCAGAAATCTCAGGCATCACATTAAAAATTTGGCATGCTGAATGTGTGGATTTAACGGGTGAGCCTGGGCAAATTTTAAGCGTCACGGAACAAGGTATCACTGTCGCTTGTGGTCATGGGGCTTTAGTGTTGAAGGAATTACAAAAGCCTGGGGGCAAACGACTGCCAGCAGCTGAATTTGTGAAGGGTTTCCCTATGAAGTTGGGTCAGCGCTTCGAAATTCATTCTTGAATTAACGTATAATTCGATGGCGCCGATTTGATTATTCAAGTCAAAACCAGCTTGCGGGCGCCGAGGTGAAAGTCCTACACAAATACTGCTAAAGCGGCATGCATGCCCGGCTTTGCTTTGCAGGCCGGGTTTTTTATTTTCTGCAGCGATTAAATTTATGAGCACATGAAACGCGACGCTATATCTACAACTGAAACGATTTTGCGTGATTTACTATCACAGCGCATATTGATTCTTGATGGTGCTATGGGCACCATGATTCAGCGTTATAAGCTGACAGAAGAAGATTATCGCGGCGAGCGTTTTGCAAACTTTGCCGTGCCAGGTAAAGAAATTTTCGTCAAAGGGAATAACGAGCTCTTAACGCTCACCCAACCGCATGTGATTCAAGAAATCCATGAACAGTATTTAGCGGCAGGCGCAGATTTAATCGAGACCAATACCTTTGGTGCGACGACGATTGCTCAAGATGATTATCATATGCCGCATCTGGCCTATGAGATGAATTTACAGGCCGCGAAAATTGCGCGTGCCGCTTGTGATAAATACAGCACGAAAGACAAACCACGCTTCGTCGCTGGCGCCTTAGGACCAACACCTAAAACAGCATCGATCTCTCCCGATGTAAATGATCCTAGTGCGCGCAATGTCACCTTCGATCAATTAGTTAAAGCCTACTTAGAACAAACGCGTGCCTTAGTAGAAGGCGGTGCGGATGTGTTGTTAGTTGAGACCGTGTTTGACACACTCAATTGCAAAGCAGCGTTATTTGCTATCGATCAGTTCTTTGAAGAACACGGACAAAAATTACCCATAATGATTTCAGGCACAGTGACCGATGCATCCGGTCGTGTGTTGTCTGGCCAAACGGTAACTGCTTTTTGGAATTCAGTGCGCCATGCAAAACCATTAACCATAGGTTTGAATTGCGCATTAGGTGCAACGCTGATGCGCCCTTATGCTGAAGAGCTGTCAAAAATATCTGAGACCTATGTTTGCATTTATCCAAACGCAGGTTTGCCGAATCCTATGTCGGACACTGGATTTGATGAAACACCAGATGTAACTTCTTCGCTGTTAAAAGAATTTGCTGAAAGCGGATTCGTGAATATTGCGGGTGGCTGTTGCGGTACCACGCCAGATCATATTAAAGCCATTGCAGAAACAGTAAAGCCGATTGCGCCGCGTGTAATACCTACGCATTTACATCAAATGCGTTTGTCTGGTTTAGAGCCGTTTACGATTGATGAAGATTCTTTATTCGTTAACGTAGGCGAGCGTACTAACGTCACAGGTTCAAAAGCATTTGCGCGCATGATTTTGAATGAGCAATACGAAGAAGCTTTAGCAGTCGCTCGTCAACAAGTTGAAAATGGTGCGCAAGTTATCGACATCAACATGGATGAAGCGATGTTGGATTCGGTTGCTGCTATGACGCGTTTCTTGAATCTCATCGCTTCCGAACCAGATATCGCTCGTGTACCTATCATGATCGATTCTTCAAAGTGGTCAGTGATAGAAGCAGGCTTGAAGTGCGTGCAAGGTAAAGCGATTGTGAATTCTATTTCGCTCAAAGAAGGTGAAGAAGAATTTCTTAGGCAAGCAAATTTATGTAGACGTTATGGCGCAGCTACCATTGTGATGGCCTTTGATGAAAAAGGTCAGGCCGATACCTTTGCTCGTAAAACAGAAATTTGCGCGCGCGCTTATCACTTGCTGGTAGATAAAGTCGGCTTTGCTCCAGAAGATATTATTTTTGATCCAAATATTTTTGCGGTCGCAACGGGTATAGAAGAACACAATAATTACGCAGTTGATTTTATAGAGGCGACGCGTTGGATACGTGAGAATCTACCGCATGCAAAAATCAGCGGCGGTGTCTCGAATGTGAGTTTTTCATTCCGTGGCAATGATCCTGCTCGTGAAGCGATACATACTGTATTTCTTTATCACGCCATTAAAGCTGGTATGAGTATGGGCATTGTAAATGCCGGCATGGTGGGTGTTTATGATGACCTCGATTCTGAGTTGCGTGAGCGTGCAGAAGATGTGGTCTTAAACCGCCGCGATGATGCAACGGAACGTATGATTGATTTCGCTGCGACTTTAAAAGCCGGCGATAAAAAAGAAGAACAAACTTTAGTGTGGCGTGAAGCGGTTGTAGAAAAACGTTTAGCGCATGCTTTAGTACATGGCATTACACAATGGATAGTGGAAGATACCGAAGAAGCTCGCGCAGCGGTGCATGCAACTGGCGGTCGTCCTATTCATGTAATTGAAGGCCCACTCATGGATGGTATGAATATCGTGGGTGATTTATTCGCACAAGGCAAAATGTTTTTACCGCAGGTTGTGAAATCAGCGCGTGTGATGAAACAAGCCGTTGCGCATCTCGTGCCTTACATAGAAGAAGAAAAAGCCGAAGAAGAACGTCGTACCGGTAAGGCCGCTAAGCCTAAAGGCAAAATTCTAATCGCCACAGTCAAAGGCGATGTGCATGACATAGGTAAGAATATTGTTTCGGTTGTTTTGCAATGTAATAATTTTGAAGTGGTGAACATGGGTGTGATGGTGCCTTGTTCTGAAATTCTTGCGAAAGCAAAAGAAGAGCAAGTGGACATTATTGGTCTCTCAGGCTTGATCACACCTTCATTAGAAGAAATGGCGCATGTTGCAAAAGAAATGCAACGTGATCCACATTTCCGCGCACTGAAAACACCTTTATTAATTGGTGGTGCAACAACTAGTCGTGCACACACTGCAGTGAAGATTGCACCAAATTATGAAGGGCCGGTGATTTATGTGGCCGATGCTTCTCGTTCTGTCTCAGTCGCACAATCACTACTCACACCAGAATCACGCGATGCTTATTTAACTGAGATTAGTACCGATTACGAACGTATACGTGTACAGCATGCAGGCAAAAAAGCAGCACCTATGTTGTCCTTAGCAGCAGCGCGTAAAAATAAAATGCAGGTCGCTTTTGATGGCGCAGGTAAACCACATAAACCAAAATTTATAGGTCGCAGACATTTTCGTAATGTCGATCTAGCTTTATTGGCGAACTACATAGATTGGGGTCCGTTCTTTCAGACGTGGGACTTGGCCGGCCCTTTCCCCGCTATATTGACGGATGCAGTTGTAGGTGAATCAGCCAGTAATGTCTATAAAGAAGGTCAGGCATTACTGAAAAAAATTATCGAAGGACGCTGGTTAACAGCAAATGGCGTCATGGCGCTATTGCCATGTAATAGTATCAATGATGATGATATTGTTATTTACACCGATGAGACGCGTACTGAAGTCGCGTTCACTTATTATGGTTTAAGACAGCAGACTGAAAAACCTATCATTGATGGCGTGGCACGTCCGAATCAATGCTTGTCTGATTTCATTGCACCACAATCTTCTGGTATCACGGATTACATAGGCATGTTTGCGGTGACTGCAGGTTTAGGTATAGAAAAACACGAAAAACGTTTTGAAGATGCGCATGATGATTATTCCTCCATCATGTTAAAAGCTTTAGCAGATAGACTAGCAGAAGCCTTTGCAGAATATTTGCATGAACGTGTACGTAAAGATTTATGGGGTTATGCAAGTGATGAAGCTTTAAGTAGTGAGGCTTTGATTGCTGAACAATATAAAGGTATACGCCCTGCACCAGGTTACCCAGCTTGTCCTGAGCATACTGTTAAGGCAGACATGTTCCGTATACTTGAAGCAGAAGATATAGGTATGAGTTTGACTGAATCTTATGCCATGTTCCCAGGTGCGTCGGTATCAGGATTTTATTTTGCGCATCCTGATTCAAAGTATTTCACGGTTGGCAAAATCGGTGAAGATCAATTACAAGATATGGTTAAGCGCAGAAAAATTTCAGAAGACCTAATGAAAAGTTGGTTGGCTCCGAATTTGAATTGAGTTTGACCAGTAGTTTTAATCAACAGGCATGCCTTCAGCAAATAACTTTAGCTCACCGCTGTTAAAGGCATGCCAAGTTTCATTGGTGGTGAGTGGTTCAGTTACGATAATAGCCACTCTGTCATTCGGTGTCGTTACAGTAGAAAAATCGACTGATAAATCTTCATCGGAAAGTCTGGCTTGATTAAAAGGATGTTGACGCACGATGTAATGTAAGCGTGTTGAGCAATGTGCAAATAATGCCGATCCATCCGAAAGCATCATATTAAAAACGCCATAACTGGCGATCTCTGTAGTGAGTGTTGTTATCGCTGATCGTAAGACATGTAATGGTGGTGCAACATCGCCAAACTGTTTGCGCAGCTGTTGAAGTAAATAACAAAAAGCGCGTTCACTATCAGTTGTGCCTACAGGTGTGAATGAGCCATCCAGCGTAGGCGCAAAGTTTTTTAAATCGCCATTGTGTGCAAACACCCAATAACGTCCCCACAGCTCGCGTACGAATGGATGACAATTTTCCAGAGCGACATGACCTTGTGTCGCTTTACGAATATGTGCGATGACATGTTTTGATTTGATCGGATAACGCTTGATCAAATCTGCAACGGGTGAGTCGATGGCTGACTGATGGTCTACAAACAAACGTACGCCCGCGCCTTCAAAAAAGGCTATACCCCAGCCATCTTTATGCTCATCAGTAAGACCGCCGCGCGTGGCAAAGCCTGTAAAGCTAAATACAATGTCGGTAGGGACATTGCAATTCATGCCGAGTAGTTGACACATTTTTAATATGAAAAATTTTATTGATAAGGCTTACCTTATCATGAAACTAGCTAGAGTTTAGTTAGGAATCTTAAGCTGGCAGCGCCATAAAGTATGGCCTGAGGCGTGATATTTTTCTTCGAAAGGCGTTAATGCAAAAGGATGAATATAATAATTTTCACACTGTGTAGCCTGCCCAGTTAAGGTCGTTAATGCATAGGCAAATTCATCGACATAAATTTTCCAATTACTACGACATTCTATGGTGCCACCGAGTGCTAGCAAAGTAGGAAACACTGCATGACCATGCCAACGACGTCGCAGCTGATCTTTTTTAGGCCAAGGATTGGGATACAACACATAGTGATGGTGGAGTGTGATGCCATCATTTTTTAAGAGTCGCCAAAAGTCTACCAAGTCGGCGCGAATTGTGATGAAATTTTTAAGATCCGGAACAGGTTGATGTAAACGCGATAATCTGTCAGCAGATTGATCAACACCAATAACAAAACAAAGAGGATTAAGACTTGCAAGGTGACGTGTAGAAAGACCCACACCGCAACCAGAATCCAATATCAAGGGAGCAGAGCCTGCGGCCTTCCATGCTTGAATGGCACTGTTATAAGCTGTTTGATTATAGGAGCTGAAGGGTTTTTGAAATGGATGCGAGCTATGTCTTTGTAGTAGCTTATCGAGTTGCGCATGAATTTCAGTCTGGGTACTAAATACAGCACGAGAATTACCCAGGGGTGATGTGTCAGACATGCGCACTCACGTCCTAGGTTAATAAGATAGATCTAGCACTGAGTCAATGCAAGATAAAGGGTTGCGCCATTAATGAATCATAACTACCTAAGAAGGCATCAATTTCTTCTTCACTGGGTTCGGTAGCAATCAGTTCCATCACGTTTTGTCTGAACACTTCAGCTAAAGGACCGGCAATGAAAATTTCTTTGCGGGCAGGCTTATCTAAGATTTCATAGCCACCGAACTCCATTGCGCTCGGACTAGATTGCGCACCAAACTCAACAACACTATAGTGCTCACTGTTATATATAACATTCATAGACTCACCTCAAAGTTGATTACTTCAACTAACTTCAAATAGGATTACTAATGCTATTTTCAAGAGTGGATCTCAAAAAAATACTAACGTTCAATCAGAGTTGTCGCAATTGCACTCTTCTTGGAGGGTTAACAGATCTTTGTATTGCGGTGCTTGTAAAAACTCACGAATGCTAGTCAGATGCTCATTGCTTGCTAGACTGATATATAAATACTCTGGAGACTTACGCAACAAGCGATTGAGCGTGACACGCATCGTTAAACTACCAGTACAACAAGGACATCCAGGTGCGATACGGTGGATTGCTAAGTTGGTTATTTGGTTAATTTCTTCTAGCTTACTAGTCCCGTTGGCGATCCCTTCAATAATCACTGCACTTGGACTGTTTGGTACTAGCATAGCAGCGATAGCATTTTCTCTGGCGATGCTATTGCGTCCATAAACTAAGTGCGTTTTTGTCATTCGATTTTTTTATTACCCTTAACAGGCTCTACACCGAGTTGTTTGAG
>JAIXOW010000261.1 GCA_027486615.1 Oxalobacteraceae bacterium
GGCAAGACCGTAAAACATGACATCATTGTTGTACAAAATATCAACTCCAACGCAATCATGGGATCCGATCTCATTGAACATTTGGGCGTAGTGTATTACGCTAAAAAGAAGAAATTTGCGTTTGAAACTGAAGAACCGCAATTTCGTGAAGCTCACATGGAAACGTTATCCGCAGAAATCATTCCAGCTTTCACACAAATGCCAATCAGAATGGCAACTTCAACAGATGGTGGCAACAGGCCTGCCACCAACCTCAACTGTATGGCTACAATTTCGAGCCCGGAATTTCCACAGCTTGGAGGGGGACCTGGATGGGTAGTACCCAATCACGCAGGTCAAGTCACAATGGTGGTGCAAAATTGCAGTCCAGTAGATATGCACATTCCAAGAGGAACAAAAATGGGTGTGCTTGAAAATATTCATGGAGAGAAAATTCAGCCTATGGATGGCAAGAAAATCGTGGAGCAACTAGAAAAAGACAATGTTAATCCAAAAACAATCAAACCTCTTTCACCAGCGGAACAAAAAGAATTTCTTGACAAGTTGAATCTTAATGTGCCAGAAGATGAACGAAAATTGTATGAACAATTGATTCTGCAAAATCATGATGTCTTCAGCAAATCTAAAGATGATCTGGGTAAAGCCAACAACTTCAAACACAAGATCTTCACCAAAACTGATGAGCCTATTTTTCAAAAACAATATCCTATTCCGGACATGCATCGTGAATACCTGGAAAAACAAGTGCAAGAATGGCTCAAACTGGGAATTGTGCAACCGTCTACATCGCGTTACAACAGCCCCATGTTTTTAGTTCCAAAGAAAGATGGAGGGGTAAGAGTGGTACAAGATTTCAGGGCACTCAATGCCAACAGTCATGATGATCGCTATTCAATGAAGAACATCAACGAATGCATCGGAGACATTGGCAGAGCAGGATCAACAATCTTTTCCACACTGGATCTAACATCTGGATTCTGGCAAATGCCTTTGGATGAAAAAAGTAAGCATTTGACAGCATTTACGGTACCTGGAATGGGTCAATTTGAATGGACAATGTCGCCAATGGGATTGTTAGGATGTCCAGCCAGTTTTCAACGTCTTGTCGAAGCAGCAATGAATGGTTTAGAAAATGTTTTGGTGTACATCGACGACTTACTGGTCCATACAGCATCGCATCAACTCCACAGGCAAATCCTACAACAATTGTTTCATCGATTAAGACTCACTGGACTCAAAGTTAACCTGGCCAAATGCGAATTCGGATCAACACAAGTATCATACTTAGGATTCCGGCTCACACCAAATGGTATCTTACCTGGCAAGGACAAACTACAAGCAGTTGCAGCAACACCACCACCAGCAAATGTGCATCAAGTAAGACAATTTTTGGGCTTGTGCAATTTCTTCAGAACACACATTCGCAACTTTTCTTTGCTCAGTGGACCTTTAAACAAACTAACCAGAAAAGACTGTCCATGGCAAGGAGGACAATTACCGCCAGAAGCTCTCAAAGCTTACCAAGAACTTAAACATCTGTTGGTGTCAGAACCAATTGTGGACTACCCTCGTAAAAACAGGCCCTACTCGCTCATTGTAGATGCAGCTACAGGCAACGACGTCAACGATGGTGGACTTGGTGCTATTTTAACACAAACAGATGAAAAAGGCAAGGAAAGAGTGATCGCATATGCAAGCAGAGCATTAATCAAGCATGAAAAGAACTATACACCTTTCTTGTTGGAAATGTTAGCAGCCAGCTGGGCAATGGATTATTTTGACACATATCTCAAAGGAAGAAAGTTCAAACTGTTTACAGATCACAAACCACTGGAAAAGTTAAGCACAATTCATTCCAAAACATTTTACCGGCTTCAAGAGCAAATGAACATTTTCGATTTTACAATCCACTACAAAAAGGGAAGTGAAATGCCAGCAGACTTTCTCAGCCGTAATGTGTGTGAAGCTATTGATGTGTTTGACTCCAAATTGCCACAACTCCAACAAGAAGATCCAGCATGCAAGATTATCATTGATTTCATTCGCAATCTGGACAATCCAAAAGCCAACCAAGAACCATTCAAATCAAAACAAGCCAACGCCAATCTTATCAAATATGCTCAAGAATGCTTCATTCAAGATGATATTTTGTGGATTCGTCGCAACAAGGTGGAAGGTACACCCAGAACTGTTTTGTTTGTGCCGCAAGTGTTGAAGGAGGCCCTGGTCAAAGAGGCCCATGGACAATTGCTAACTGGTCATGATGGAATCTCAAAAACCAAGGAGAGACTAAAAGAGTCTTATTTCTGGCCAAATATGGATGCCGATATCGCAGAACATATCAAATCATGCCAAAGATGCCAAAAGAGAAAAGATGACAGACCACAGCCAACACTGCTTTCACCTTTACCACAATGTACAGCACCTAACCAAAGAGTACACATTGACTTGTTTGGACCTCTCAAAACTTCTGGACATGGAAAGAAAATGGTTCTATGTATGACAGACGCTTTTACC
>JAIXOW010000136.1 GCA_027486615.1 Oxalobacteraceae bacterium
AGTCATACCACCCATGGATAAACCACAAAAATGAGCACTTGGGATTTTAAGATAATCCATTAAAGCCACTACATCGCTACCTAATTGCGCAATCGTATAGGAACCCGGCATCACTTCTGACTGACCATGACCACGTGTGTCATAACGTAGTACACGAAAATGTTCTTTAAAGGTCTCAAATTGTGGCAACCACATATCGAGTGTGGTACCTAATGAATTAGAGAGTACTAATACAGGTAATGCTGCATCACCTTCAAATTCATAGTGCAATCTACCTGTGCCTGTATCAAAGTAAGGCATATCTAGTCTCCATGAGAATGATGAACGGACTTGCGATGTTCGTGTGTCGCTAACACCTTCTCTACAAATGCACTGGACTGACCTGTATAAGCAAGCGAGTCAAATAATCTTTCAATCTCTATCACAGACAGATGGGCTGTACATTGCTTATCCGCTTTTAATACATCGATTAAATGAGTATTCGTATTCACTGCTAATGTACAAGCCTCCTCTAATAAATGATGCGCTGCTTCCTTACCGATGTGCTGCGCTAAAGCAAGCGATACTACTTCTGCCATCACTAAACCGCGTGTGACATCGATATTGCTACGCATCTTCATAGGATTCACCTGCAAGCCCTGAACAACAACATGCATTTGATGCAATGCAGCTCCACATAAGCTCACTATCTCTGGCAAGGTATCCCATTCAGCTTGCCACCCACCCAAGGCACGCTCTTGTTCTTGCACCATACTAGCCAACATCGTTGAAACTAATCCAGGTACGCGATGTGCCACAGCGAGCACTGCTGCACATCCAACAGGATTACGTTTATGCGGCATAGCAGAAGAACCACCACGACCGGATACAGTAGGTTCAGTTAATTCAGCAATTTCAGTTTGGCTATGTAAGGCAATATCACGTGCAATTTTCCCCAGACTGCCAGTGATCAAACCTAATGTTGTTGCTACTTCAACGAGTCGATCACGTTGTGTATGCCACGGCATATCAGGTAATGTAAGATCTAATTCTTGTGCCAACATACTAGCTACGTTGAATCCTTGCTCACCCAAACTCGCTAACGTGCCCGCTGCACCACCAAACTGCAGTACTAAAAGACGCGACTGACATTCTGATAAACGATCTTGATGCCTATGCATCGCATCTAACCAACTCGCTACTTTTAATCCGAATGTGAGTGGTAATGCATGTTGCATCCATGTGCGCCCTATCATCACCGTATGTACATGTTGTTTTGCTAGCGTAGCTAAGGCATCACTCAAACCAGTAATATCACTCGTAATGAGATTAAGCGCCTGACGTAATTGCAATATGCTGGCAGTATCAATGATGTCCTGACTGGTAGCACCCCAATGTACATAACGGGCTGCATCAGCATCTTGTTGCGCAACACAGTGTGTTAATTGCTTAACCAATGGTATAGCTACATTACCTGCTGCAGCTGCATCATCAATTAATTTAGGAATGTTGATTTTCTCAGCCTTACAGCAAGCTTCTATAGCTGCTACTGCTTGAGATGGAATAATCTTTTGTGCTGCTAGCACTCGTGTTAATGCCGCCTCCACATCTAACATCGCTTGCACAGTTTGCGATTCTGAAAAAATATGTCGCAGTGCTGTTGTGGAGAACATGCCCGAGCTAAGTTGAGAAATTGCCATAAGAATTTATCTAGTCTTTAAATCAAATTGTAAAGAACACAGTTTCACTCTCGCCACCCAAGGCTATGTTCCAATTAAAAACATTAGGAGAATCTTTCGTAGCGGTAGCCACTAAAGTATGACGTCGCTCAACTGGAACGTGTTTTAACACGAGATCATGACTATGATCATCATCTGGAAAATAAACCCGTGTAACTAGCTGTTTGATCAAACCACGTGCAAATACTTGCACCATGATATGCGATGCTTGCATTGAGCCATCATGATGCGGAACAGGTCCAGGCTTAATGGTGGAAAAACGAAAGCCACCTTGTTCATCGATAGATAGTCGTCCAAAGCCTATAAAATTTTTGGTTAATGACTTTGCTTGATGATCATCCGGATGAGCATACTTACCGTGCGCATTCGCTTGCCAGATTTCTATCATGCCATCGGGTATGGGCTGTCCATCTGCATCAAGTAAACATCCTTGCAAAACAATATGCTGCCCTTCTGTTTCTGCTGTCACTAAACTTGATGTTGTTAACCAGTCTAAACCTATATGTAGATAAGGACCTACGGTTTGCGAGGGCGTGGTGATGTGTTTACTTATCGTCGTTGCTGGCTTCGTCATGTTATTTCTCCATGGGCGTAGCATCACGTCCACGTAACACAATATCAAACCGAAATCCCAGTGCATATTCAGGTTCAGTTAACGCCAACTCAAATGTAGAAATCATGCGTTCTCTCGCACGCACATCTGGCACGCTGTTATAGATGGGATCAAGGGCTAATAAGGGATCGCCAGGAAAATACATTTGTGTCACGAGTCGCGTTGCAAAAGCATGACCAAATAAAGAAAAATGTATATGTGCAGGACGCCAAGCATTGACATGATTACGCCAAGGATAAGCACCAGGACGAATTGTCAGAAAACGGTAATTCCCTTCTTCATCTGTCATCGTGCGTCCCGTCCCTGTGAAATTCGGATCTAAGGGAGCGTCATGCGTATCACGCTTATGTTGATAGCGACCCGCTGCATTTGCTTGCCACACTTCCACTAAGGTGTTGGGTACAGGTTTACCATCTTCATCCATCACGCGACCAGCCACAATGATTCGTTCACCCAGTGGTTCACCTGCATGTTGTTTGGTTAAATCATGATCGAGTTTGCCTACACGTTCGTGACCAAACACAGGGCCTGTTAATTCTGATAATGATTGCGGTAACAATATCAATGGCTGAGTTGGTGATCGTTTCACCGTAGATGTATAAGCAGGTGTGAGGTAGTCTGGTTGACTACCTAGCTTGGGCAAACGAAATGAAGCAAGATCCGACATAGTGACTCCGTAAATTCGCTAACAAGAGCGTGCGTGCTGTTTTATGGTTTAGACGCGCTCAATAATGAGTGCAATACCTTGCCCAACACCTATGCACATTGTACACAGCGCATAGCGACCTTCTGTACGTTGTAGCTGATACATCGCTGTGGTGACTAAACGCGCACCACTCATTCCTAATGGATGTCCCAAAGCGATCGCACCACCATTCGGATTCACACGCGCATCGTTATCCGCTATGCCTAATTCACGCAGCACTGCTAAACCTTGTGCAGCAAAGGCTTCATTTAATTCAATCACATCCATTTGATCTAGCGTTAATCCAGTTTGCTGTAATAGTTTTTGTACAGCCGGTGCTGGACCTATTCCCATGACACGCGGTGCTACACCAGCAGTTGCCATTGAAACGATACGTGCTTTCGGTGTTAAACCATGTTTCGCTGCCATCTCTGCATTTGCAATTAATAATGCACACGCACCATCATTCACACCAGATGCATTGCCTGCAGTGACCGTGCCATCAGTACGCACTACTCCTTTTAATTTAGCTAATGCTTCTACACTCGTTGCACGTGGATGTTCATCCTGCGACACCGTGATGGGATCGCCCTTTTTTTGTGGAATTTGAACGGGTACGATCTCTTGTGCCAAGATACCCGCTGCTTGTGCAGTAGCTGCTTTGTTTTGGCTCGCTACTGCAAATACATCTTGATCATGACGATTGATGTTGTAATCTTGCGCGACATTTTCTGCAGTCTCAGGCATCGCATCCACGCCATACAAAGCTTTCATTTGTGGATTGATAAAACGCCAACCTATCGTGGTATCAAAAATCTGCGCATTGCGAGAAAACGCACTATCAGCTTTACCCATAACAAACGGTGCACGTGTCATCGATTCCACACCACCCGCTATCATTAAACCTGCTTCACCTGATTTAATCGCACGTGCCACAGTGCCCACTGCATCCATACCCGAACCACATAAACGATTCACTGTTCCAGCACCAATTTCTTGTGGCAAGCCGGCGAGGAGTAATGCCATACGAGCGACATTGCGGTTATCTTCACCCGCTTGATTCGCGCAACCATAAATAACTTCTGATAGCGCATGCCAATCCACTTGAGGATTACGCTGCATCAGCGCACGTAAAGGGATGGCGCCTAAATCATCTGCACGTACATCTTTTAATGCGCCGCCAAAGCGACCTATAGGTGTGCGAATAGCATCGCAAATAAATGCATCATTCATTATTAGTCCGATGTGTTAGTTGAAATTGGTTTGATTCTTCGTTACAGCTTAGCCCGCAATTAAGGCAACGCCAGTTAATTTTTCTAATTCTTGCAAGCTCAACCCTTCAGCGATATCGCGCACAATTAAACCATTGGGCGTGACATCCATGACTGCTAAATCAGTATAAATACGATTCACACAGCCTATACCTGTGAGAGGATAACTACAGGCTTGAACAATCTTACTTTCTCCTGCTTTAGTTTGATGTTCCATCATGACATATACACTCTTAGCACCAATGGCTAAATCCATTGCACCACCGACTGCAGGAATCGCATCTGGAGCACCCGTATGCCAGTTGGCTAAATCCCCTTGTACTGATACTTGAAACGCACCTAATACACAAATATCGAGATGACCACCTCGCATCATGGCAAAAGAATCACCATGATGAAAATAAGAGCCACCTGTGAGTAAAGTCACGGGTTGTTTACCTGCATTGATGACATCTTCATCTTCCTCACCAGCTGCAGGTGCTGGACCCATACCTAATATACCGTTTTCACTATGCAAAAATATGTCCCGTGATTTATCTAAATGATTGGCCACCATAGTAGGCAAACCTATACCTAAATTTACATAAGCACCTTCTGGAATATCTTGCGCTACGCGACGTGCCATATCGTCTCGAGAAAATCGTTTCATTTTTTTTCTCCTTCGGACTTCACAACACGTTTTACAAAAATACCTGGTGTGATAATGACTTCAGGATCTAATTCACCAAGTGCAACCACTTCATCTACTTGTGCAATAGTGCACTTAGCTGCCATGGCCATAATCGGTCCAAAATTTCTTGCAGCTTTTCGATACACTAAATTACCCCAGCGATCAGCCTTCAATGCTTTAATCAAGGCATAGTCAGCATGAATTGGTGATTCCAACACATAGTGCCGACCATTAATCAAACGAGTCTCTTTACCTTCAGCGAGCAAGGTGCCGTAACCAGTCGGTGAAAAAAATCCACCTATGCCTGCACCGGCAGCACGAATGCGTTCAGCGAGATTACCTTGCGGTGTGAGTTCTAATTCAATTTTCCCGCTGCGATATAAAGCATCAAATACATGAGAATCCGTTTGACGAGGAAATGAGCAAATGATTTTTCTTACACGTCCTGCAGCAAGCAAGGCAGCTAAGCCTGTGTCGCCATTGCCCGCATTGTTATTCACAATGGTGAGATCACGCGCACCTTGTTCAATCAGTGCATCGATCAATGCGCGTGGCATACCGGCATTCCCAAAGCCACCAATCATGATGGTGGCACCGTCATGAACATCTGCTAAAGCAGAAGCCATGGAATTAACGATTTTATTGACCAATTCTTGACCTTAAAGAAATAAAAATAAGGGAGCTTGCACTCTGCAAGCCGCCGTATTCTATGAAGTGACATAATTGCTTATTGTCCGATAATCGAACAATAATCTGTTTATAGAACCGAACGAGTGTATAGTTCTCGCTAAGCTCTCGCAAGCGCACACTCAAAATTGTGTTCGGTGGCCGCACCGTTTTTCAAAGTGTTCTTTTAAAAACAATGTCACTGATAAGCAACGAAATCCCTAGACCCCATAACTGAACGAATTGAAACATGCGAATCAGATACAAGGATTATCAATTTGGCAGCGTATTCCGTTACGGTAAGTCGCCTGCCCGTTGCAAGACTATGCCACGTGCAGTCAAGTAGTCCACCCAGTCTGTTCGTTCGAACCCTCACCTGAGTGAAATCATCATGCACAACTTCTCGTCCCGTAATACCAATCTCGCTAATGCCAATCGATTAAATCCTGAGGCAAAAGTTTATATAAACGATCTTGAAACTGAAAATGAAACAGAGTCCGATATGGATCTTGAAACTGAAAATGAAACAGAAATTAATACTGAAGCTTTAAAAGAAACCAAACCGGTTCGCGCTCTCACCATTGCAGAAGAAATTGATGCATTAACTGATCCTAGTTTTATGACATCACTGGCGCGTGGTTTAGCAGTTGTTAAAGCCTTTAGTGACCAAAGGCGCGCAATGACGATTGCACAAATCAGTCATAAAACCGGCATTCCACGCGCAGCAGTACGACGATGTTTGTACACCTTAAAACAATTAGGTTATGCAGATTCCGAAGCAAATAATTTTTTCCTCAAACCTAAAATTCTCACATTAGGTTATTCCTATCTTTCTTCTACTCCTCTGACTATTTCTGCTCAGCCTTGCTTGAATCAAGTCAGTCGTAGTTTGAATGAGTCATGTTCTTTAGCTGTCATGGATGAAGGTGAAGTACTCTACATCTCACGCTCTGCTACTTCACGTGTCATGTCAGTTGCACTGAATGCCGGCAGTCGTCTACCTGCGTATTGCACAGCATTAGGACGAGTGATGTTAGCTGCCATGACAGAGAGTCAACTCAATGACTATTTCTCTGAATGTGAATTACGTGCTTATACGGAACGTACTCTCGTTTCTGAAGAAAAATTGCGTGTTCTTTTGCGTGATGTAGGACAAACTGGCTATGCCATCGTAGAAGAAGAATTGGAGATAGGATTGCAGTCAATTGCTGTACCGGTGCGCGGTGCTTCAGGGGCAGTAGTCGCTGCCTTAAATATCGCCACACAAACTACCCGAGTCACACGGCATCAATTAGAGCATGCGTTTTTACCGACTTTGCTCAATGCTGCATCTGAACTCTCGGTATTACTGCCTTAATAAAAAAATCCCCACCAGGTCGTAATGCGCAAGTCCCTGGTTATAGTCCAGGTAGGGGAGCCAAAATACAAAAGCCCGCAAAAAAAGTACGCGGGCTTTTTCATTTCTCGCTTCACACGATTAAGCATTAGTGACCTCACTACGACTATAAACCTTGCGTTCGACTATTGCTCGCATAAGAAGTGCCTTCAGATCATAGTCAGCTTGAAAGTATCTAGAGCGATTAAACATTGCTCACCAATTAAAATGAGAACGCTTAGCCAACCTCAGGGCTTAGTAGCGAATAAGGCGATGCGATTACCTTCGCTATCCTCGAACTCCGCAACACTTCCAATTCCGTCCAAGCGTTTTTCAGGATACAGAATCTTGCCTCCGGCCTTACGAACGCGCTCCAGTGCACGGTCGATATTTTCTGTACCAAAGTAAACAATCGGTCCGGACTTCGAAGGAACATATACATCACCCTTCACCAGTGCACCTGAGGCGCCACTACTACCCGGTGCAGCGGGGAATAAGGCCATTGAATATCCATCCACCGTCGTACTCTCTAACGAGAACTGAAAGACCTCCTCATAAAAACGAGATGCGCGCTCAAGGTCGGTGACCGGTATCTCGACATAGACAATTGGGTTGGGCGTCATAGGCGAAGCTGGAGGTAAAGACGGTGTAGACATAAACTGCTGATAGGCAATGCCTAACAGCACACAAGTCAGTAAGACAATAGCCAGCACCGTTCGGATGATGCGAGGTATTGTGTTTATCTTGGAGAGAAAAATTGCCACTCAAACCACCTGCTCGGCTGCTCTTTGAGCAGCGATCCATTCCGGATCAATCGTCAAGCGTGCAGCCACTTTTGAATCAGGATCGATCAGCCTCCAGAATGGCGCTACCGCATGCAAGGCTTCACCCTCGGCGAGTTCTTCAAGTGCGGACTCAGCCGATATCCTGATAAAAATTGCAGTCGAGACGGGGCAAGTGGCTGAACATTGGTGCTTTCTAGCGAGTTCGTTGCGCAATCTTTCGATCGTCCTCGTTTGTCCCGAGGGAATGCGGCGGATGTAATCGTCGATAATCTTGGGCGTAGCAACGAAGAGTCTGCTTCCAGCTTTGATGCCAGCAAAGTCTTTGTCCAACACCACCATCTTTGGTGATTTTTTCTTGCCGAGCATTATCCGCCACTTGTTGGCCATCTGCGCCCCTTCGTGTCTTAACCACTAACCATTAACGTGGTTAAGATTTTAAGCAAGCCTTAAAACAAGCGCAATAATCCCCTTTTTTCTCCAAAAAAATCAATAACCCGCCAACGAAATACCTCTGTCACCTATGGTCAGCGTAATTGAGTCGCTTAAACTCGTTTTTTTAACAGATCTTGGACAAAGTGTATTGCACGAACAATTAAATGCTCGCAAAAATACCTTGTAGTCCGTTGATTTTACGGTTTATTTTTCAGCTATGGATACTGTTGAGCGGTGGGATAAAAATTTATACAACTACTCTATTCTTTTCACCTTCAGTCAACACCATTAACTGCTGACGAAATTCTTTAGGCGACAACCCAGCCTGCCGTTTAAAGAAACGTGTGAAATAAGCAGGGTCAGCAAATCCCAATGTCTCTGCCACTGTTTTAATTGTTAAATTGGTGTAAACCAAATTTCTTTTTGCTTCCAACATAATGCGAGCATGAATTAAATCTAAAGCTGAGCGTTGTACAAACTCACGACAGACTGCATTTAAGTGCGCTGTACTAATACCAATTTTATTTGCGTAAAACGTTAATTGATGATGATGCACATAATCTTGTTCAATCAGATTAGTAAATTCAGATAAATAACGACGAGCACGTTTAGGATGCTCACCAACGCGCGGCTGCGTTGACTGAGCTTGTTGCATGAGACTAGCTAACACCACCGTCAAACTCGATTCGATTAATTCACGCCTATATCCCTGCTGTTGTTGATACTCCTTCATCAACTTACGCAACATCGCTTCAATTAAAGAACGCTCTTCATTTTCTTCTAATATAAAAACACGGGCTGCTGATTCACTTTGTAATGCCGTACTTAAATCTGCACCTAGACTTTCTAATAATGGATAAGCCAGTGTGATGACGATGCCTTGTGCATCCGTTGAAAACTGGAAGCCATGTATGCAATGCTGAGGCACGATTAATACCCCGCCCGCTGCTAGCTCCCCCTTCCAGTCATCGAGCTGCAACAACGCCTCACCTTGCTCTAGCCATAACAACTGCAACAAGCCGTGATGGCTGTGCGGCAAAATCTCCCAATTGTGCAAGCGACTACGGGTAGCAATTGCCTCGCAATGGAGTAAATCTGGCGTTAGCCACTGCTGCTCTTCTCCATAGAGCTCATAAACTGGGATAGTGCTCTCAATTGTGTGCTTGCTAGTCATATACGGAATTTTTTAAAATTTCCACGAAATGTACAAGTTTTTATTCAGTAAGTCTATTCCATTAGCAGCGATTGCAGCCGATCATCGCCATAACTATTAAAAAACGCTGACTCATCGCACGGAGACGTATTCATGAAAACTCAAGTAGCCATCATAGGCGCCGGCCCATCAGGCCTGCTATTAGGCAGATTGCTGGAATTGCAAGGCATAGACAACATCATTATTGAAGCTAAGTCACCAGACTATGTCTTGAGTCGTATCCGCGCCGGTGTACTAGAACAGGGTCTGCAAAATTTATTACGCGAAGCAAAAGTCAATCAGCGTATGGAGAAAGAAGGCATGGTGCATGATGGCTTTGCACTTACTTTTTCAGGTCGCGAAGAACGCATAGATTTAAAAGCTCACACTGGCGGCAAAACAGTCATGGTGTATGGCCAAACTGAAGTCACTAAAGATTTAATGGAGGCACGCACTGCTTCAGGCTCTGTGACTTTCTATGAAGCTGAAGATGTGACGCCGCATGATATGTATACCGATACACCCTCTGTCACATTTAAAAAAGATGGTAAGCAGCACACTATAGAATGTGAATATATCGCGGGTTGTGATGGCTTTCATGGTATTGCACGACAATCTATCGCAGCAGATGCAATCAAAATATTTGAACGTGTATATCCCTTTGGATGGTTAGGCATACTCTCACGCACTCCTCCTGTATCGCATGAACTGATTTACGCCAATCACGAACGCGGCTTTGCTTTGTGTAGCATGCGCTCGGCTATGCTATCTCGCTATTATGTGCAATGCAGTCTTGAGGATAAAACTGAAGCTTGGTCTGATGAACGCTTTTGGGATGAATTACGTGCTCGTCTACCTGAAAAAACTGCGACTGCATTAATCACAGGTCCTTCTATAGAAAAAAGTATTGCGCCATTACGTAGCTTTGTTGCCGAGCCTATGCAATTTGGGAATTTATTTTTGGTTGGTGATGCAGCACACATAGTGCCGCCCACTGGCGCCAAAGGATTGAATCTCGCTGCGAGTGATGTATATACGCTTTATCACATACTGCGTAAGCGTTACAAAGAAGGCCGACTCGACCTGATTAAAAAATATTCAGAAATCTGTCTACGTCGAGTGTGGAAAGCTGAGCGTTTTTCTTGGTGGATGACTTCTATCCTGCATAAATTCTCAGATGACCCCTTTAATCAACGCATACAGGAAGCAGAACTCAGTTATTACACCAGCTCCGAAGCCGGACGCACCACGATTGCTGAGAATTACGTGGGTCTGCCGTATGAAATCATTGAATAAATAGTAATAAATAGTAGTTTAGAGCTAAAAATAAGGTACATTTCGTCCGAGTCCATTTCTGTCTGACAATCATGTCCACAATCCAGCCTCTTACTGCTAACAAGGCTTTTAATGTGAATGCACTGCGAGCAAGCTGCTCAGCTTGCAGCATGCATCAGCTTTGCTTGCCTATGGGTCTAGGGGAATCGGAAATCAATCGTCTAGATGAGATTATTGGTCGACGACGCAAAATTCCTAAAGATGGTTTGCTATATCGCATAGACGATACCTTCACGAATTTATATGCCATACGTTTAGGGCACTTTAAGACTTTTCAACTCACACCGAATGGTGAGCAACAAATCACTGGCTTTCAAATGGCGGGTGAGTTACTCGGCATGGATGCAATTAGTACAGACCGACATCATTGCGATGCAGTTGCCTTAGAAGATAGTGAAGTCTGTGAAATTCCCTTCGCTAGGTTAGAAGAATTATTTGGCTCCATACCTACCTTACTGCATCACTTCCATCGCATGATGAGTCAAGAAATCACGCGCGAACAAAATGTCATGCTATTACTTGGGAATATGCGTGCTGAACAACGCTTTGCTGCTTTCCTTGTGAATCTCTCAGCGCGTTATGCAGCACGTGGCTATTCTTCTACTAATTTTCAATTGCGTATGTCACGCGAAGAAATTGGAAATTATTTAGGCTTAACGATAGAAAGTATTAGCCGTTTATTGTCACGCTTTAAAAAACAAAGTCTGTTGAGAGTATCAAACCGAGAAATCGAAATACTCGAACCGGCACATCTCAAAGCAATCGCAGCTGGCACAGAAAGCTGCGATTAATCACGCTAGATTAAAACGGTGGCTGCCCTTCTTCTGTCCGTATCAAATAACAACTCAACATTGCAGCCAGCGAGCAGAACGTCCAAAAAAATAAAAAGCCTAAGGTGTAAGCGGCCATAGGATTCAGATCTACGTGTCCACCTACTAGTAATAAATCGGCAGGATCAAATAACGAAAAGAAAAATCCTTCCGCAATAATTGCCACCATAAACGATGGCCACAACACCACCAACGCTAGTTTCAACATGTTTGTCACTCCTCAGATGAATACCTAACCCACTGCATACTAGGGTTGGATCTCTATTTCTTTTTGTGTAGGCCAATCCCAGCGTCCATGTAAACGCCAAGTTCGATCGCTATCTTGTAATTCAATCTGCCAATGCGCACGCTCTAACAAAGGCAGCATCACGGCAAACTTTCCATGCGCATCAGACTGCACTGTAAAGCGCATGTCTTTCGCCGGCAAGGTGGGATGAATGACTAACAGTGTTAATGAAGAAGCTTTATCCACACCACTGAGTCGACCTTGCATCTGCCCTAGACTAGGATCGTAATGCATTGCTAACTGTAAACCCAAAGTTTTTGCCTGCGCTTCGCGTCGCAAATCCTGATTAATCGCCTTACCTTGTTTGTAGTAATCATCGACGACTAAGGCATCCGCTCCAGAAAATGAAATCCACATCGTGATGAAGCCTGCAATGATCACAACCACTGGGCCAGCCATTAACAACCATGGCCAACGATGTTGATACCACGGCGCTGATTGCAAGATAATTTTATTAGGAGTAGACACTGTTGCTCACCTTAACGCGGAATAAAAAATACCGCTTTTTCTTTGATTGCTGCTTCATCACCATCAGTAACCTGCAAAGTAAACCAGATTTTATTAGATCCTTTTTCACCATTACCTGCATCAACTCTCACGCGCACTGGTACTGCTCTGGATTCAGTTGGACCTAATTCGATTTCTTTAGCAGCACCATCTAGATGAATACTATCTATACCTTCAACACTGAGACGGAAATGATGCATGTCTTCATCGGTATTCATGATTTGTAGTCGATACACATTCTCTATCTTGCCATCTTCTACTTCACGTCCCATGGCACCACGATCTCGAATCACATCCATCTTGAATGGTGTACGTGTAAATAAAGTACCAAAAAATACGGAGACTATAACTAACAGCACTGCGCTATAAATTAATACTCTAGGACGTAAGGTATGACGGAAAATTTCTGCTGAAGTCCAACGACCTAACATGGCATGTTCAGTCCAGAAACGAATTAAGCCACGTGGCGATCCAACTTTATCCATCACACTATTACAAGCATCAATACAAGCTGCACAACCTATGCATTCATATTGCAAACCCTTGCGTATATCTATGCCAGTTGGGCAGACCTGTACACACATTGAACAATCTATACAATCACCGAGTTTTTTATCTGATGTGGTCTCTGCTACAGTTTCAGCTTTAATATGCGCACCACGTGGCTCGCCACGCTGGCTGTCATATGTGACGATCAAACTATCTTTATCAAACATCGCGCTTTGAAAACGCGCATAAGGACACATGTATTTACACACTTGCTCACGCATCCAACCTGCATTGCCGTAGGTTGTAAAGGAATAAAACAATACCCAAAACCATTCCCAAGGACCGAGTGTGAGACCCATCACTTCCGTCGATAAAAAATGTATCGGTGTGAAATAACCGACAAAAGTAAAACCAGTCCAAAGAGCTACTGCACCCCACACTATGTGCTTGGCTGTTTTGCGTGATAGTTTATTGATGGAGGTAGTTTGACGATCAAGACGAATACGCGCACTGCGCGAACCTTCTATCTTGCGCTCTATCCACATAAAAATTTCGGTATACACAGTCTGCGGACAAGCAAAGCCACACCACACGCGTCCGAATATCGCTGTAAATAAAAACAAGGAATAAGCACAGATAATGAGTAGTGCGGCGAGATAGACGAAATCTTGCGGCCACAAAACGATACCGAAGATATAAAACTTACGTGCTGCTAAATCAAATAAAACAGCTTGACGACCATTCCAATTTAACCAAGGTAAGCCATAAAAAAACAATTGCGTTAGCCACACAAAAAACCATCGCACACTGGCGTAGCGACCACTGATTTCGCGCGGGTAGATAATCTCCCGCGCTACATACATTTTTACAACTGAAACATCGGCAACTGTATCGCCCATCTAATGACCTATTTTTGTTCTGTACTTGCGGCAGGTTTGTTGGACATACTCCATACATAAGCAGCTAACAAATGTACTTTCGCATCACCCAGAAATTCACCGAATGCTGGCATCACATTATTTCGTCCACCGCGTATGGTTTCAGAGATTGTCGCTATGCTGCCGCCATATAACCAAGTCTTATCAGTCAGATTCGGCGCACCTAATGCGGGATTACCTTTACCATCTGCGCCATGACAAGTAGCGCAAGCAGCAAATTTTTCTTTACCAAAGGCGACTTTGATTGGGTCAGCACTAGAGTTGGATAATGAAGCGACATAGTGCGCAACATGATCAATTTCTTTTTCTCCGCCCAAGGCTGCACCCATAGGTGGCATGATGCCATTCCTACCTTTTAACAAAGTTGTTTTAATGGTTTCAGGTTCGCCACCATATAACCAATCACTATCCGTCAAGTTAGGATAGCCTTTGTTACCACGTGCATCGGATCCATGACACTGTGAGCAGTACGTCAAAAATAAACGTTCACCCATAGCATGGGCTTGTGGATCGGCTGCTAATAACTTCAAATCGGTTTTTTGAAATTTTTCAAATAAAGGACCGTACTCAGCATCCGCCATTTTAATTTCTTCTTCATACTGCCCTTTCGATGCCCAGCCTAATTTGCCGGCATAGGAACCCAAACCAGGATATAAAGCGAGATAAATTAAGCCAAACACAATGGTGATATAGAACAACCACATCCACCAACGTGGCATGGGATTGTTCATCTCTTCTAAACCTTCATCCCATTCATGACCGGTGGTCATCGTCTTACCATCTGCATCACGATTAATTTTTACAGTTGATTGTGACCATAGTAAAAAAGCACAGGCTATGATTCCAACCAGCGTTAGAACCGAAATATAAATACTCCAAAATCCACTTGTGAAATCAGCCATGACGTGGCTCCTGCGTAGTTTTATTCAAATCATCTTCTTCATTAAAAGGTAGCATCGCTGCTTCATCAAAATCATTTTTTCTACGCGCACTGTACGCCCATAAAACAATGCCTATGAATGTCAGCATACTAATTACGGTAATGATGCTACGTGCATCTGAGACCACATCGGTGATATTCATCTTTATCTCCTCGCCTTGATTTGCACGCCCATGCCTTGTAAATAAGCGACGAGTGCATCTTGTTCGGTTTTACCTTGTAACTGTGCCGGTGCTGCTTGAATCTCTGCATCGGTATAAGGATCACCCAGTCGTTTTAATGCTTGTAGCTTAGGTACGATAGCTTGTGGATCTAAAGCTGTTGTAGCCAACCATGGATAACCAGGCATATTTGATTCAGGTACGAGATCACGTGGATTATTTAAATGTGCACGATGCCAGTCATCACTGTAACGACCACCTACACGTGCTAAATCAGGACCGGTACGTTTAGATCCCCACTGAAATGGACGGTCATACACAAACTCACCTGCTACTGAGTAATGCCCATAACGTTCAGTCTCAGCTCGGAACGGACGTATCATTTGTGAGTGACAGTTGTAGCATCCTTCGCGCACATATATATCGCGACCAGTTAAACGCAGTGGGCTATAAGCTGTTAAGCCTGCTACTGGTTCTGTGGTGGACTTCTGAAAAAATAAAGGCAAAATTTCTACCAAACCGCCTATGCTGACTACTAATAAAACAAGCACAATCAGTAGCAACGGTTTTTTCTCGATTGATTCATGAGTGAAACGCATTGATGACTCCTTATTGAATTCTGTGGTTTAAGCGTGTGCGCCTACTGAAGATGAAATACGCGCTCGCACTGCCGTGCCACCACTCACCGTTTTGAATGTATTAAAAGCCATCATCAACATTCCGATAAAATACAGTGCACCACCTGTTACGCGAATCACGTAATACGGATAGCTTGCTTTCACACCTTCTACAAAACTGTAAGTTAATGTACCGTCGCTATTGACTGCGCGCCACATTAAGCCTTGCATGACACCGGCAATCCACATGGATGCGATATATAAAACAATACCAATGGTGGCAACCCAGAAATGCCACTCAATTAAACGCGTACTCCACATAGAAGTTTTGCCTGATAAGCGTGGCAACAGATAGTAGATAGAACCCATAGAAATAAAGCCTACCCAACCTAGGGCACCTGAGTGAACGTGGCCTACTGTCCAATCGGTGTAATGCGAGAGTGCATTGACGGTCTTAATCGACATCATCGGACCTTCAAAGGTCGACATGCCGTAGAAAGATAAAGAGACGATGAGGAATTTTAAAATTGGATCACTACGCAATTTATGCCATGCACCTGACAACGTCATGATGCCGTTGATCATGCCACCCCAACTAGGTGCTAACAAAATCAACGAGAACACCATACCGATTGATTGTGCCCAGTCTGGTAATGCGGTGTAATGCAAGTGATGGGGACCTGCCCACATGTAAGTAAAAATCAAAGCCCAGAAATGCACAATCGATAAACGATAGGAATACACAG
>JAIXOW010000026.1 GCA_027486615.1 Oxalobacteraceae bacterium
GGGGGCGACAGCACAACAAGAAGAGCGTGGCGAACTGCGCATCTCCATGTTGCACCAACGACTTTCCAGGTGGAACGTAGCCCGAGATGATAGCAGATTCCATGCCACAAACTTCCCATTTCCCAGCTTGCACCACGCAGAACAACTACGCGCCATTTGAGCGATGAAACCAAGCATTTAGCTGCAGTTAAGCAAAATTTTGTAGACAAGAAAAAAAGTAATAGGATGGAGAATATAAAAGAACGCATTATTTTGGTGCATTTTTTAAAATTTTTCTTATTTATGCACCACAATAGAGCTTGATGGAAAATCTTGAGCGGATGATTTGGAAGAAAAAAACTGAAAAACTGCCATCTTACTGAGTGAAATTCTGGAGAAAGCTTAGGTGAAGAAATCTGTTTTACTCTTCTTCCTCTTCAAAAGAAAAAGGCAGTTGCCCTGCTTTGACTCTGTCATGCGACATGAAACTTGCTGCTAGACCAAACCATTCTTCATGAGGAATAACTCTTTCCGCCAATTCAACCAATTCCTCGCGCTTGCATAAACGTGTATAAATCGTTGAACAGCATAATTCAATCGATGAATACACTTCATCCATCTTCAACAATCCTTCACGCATGACTTGTTGCAAGCGAACACGTAATTTGCACAAGATAGAAAAACAATGCTGACTCAGGCTATCTAATTCATCGAGCAAGGTATCTGCCTCACGCGTGAATTTACGCAAAGCAGGAACAATGAAAATTTCAACTTTACGTTGCTGACAATATTGCTCAAATTGTGAAAGACGATTCAACATGGATTCAAATTCCATACTGCTGACATGATTAAGATTTTTTATATTACTCAAGATAGTTTGCTGCAAAGCTGAAAAATTCCAGCGCATATTTTCTTGCTCAAGCTTGAGCGTCACGATTGAATAGGTAGCAGTAAGCATTGCAGTTCCTGAGCCATCCTAGATTGGAGCTTCTAGTATAGGAACAAGAATGCAGCACGCGCTTGAGCAAAAACAAAATAATCAAACAAGAGCGCGCGAGAAAACAGCGTGCAAACAGACTTAAGCGATTTTTACTGCGTGTTCACGCGTAGAGTGAAAAGTTACAGCCGGCCAGCGCTCTTGCGTTAACTTGAGATTCACACCAGAACTAGCCAGATAAGCTAAATTGCCCGCTGCATCATGCGAGAGATTGGCACCCGCTGAAGATTTTTCGAAATCGGCCAACATACGTTTGTCATCGCACGAAACCCATCGAGCACTACTGATACTCGCGGTTTCAAATACAGCATCCACACCGTATTCATTCATCAAACGACTGGCAACGACTTCAAACTGCAGTACGCCCACTGCACCTAAAATTAAATCACCACCGGTTACAGGCTTAAACACCTGTACAGCACCCTCTTCACCTAACTGCTGCAAACCTTTATGTAGCTGTTTAATTTTTAATGGATTGCGGATACGCACAACCCGAAAAAAATCAGGTGCAAAATAAGGAATGCCAGTGAACTGCAAGGCTTCACCTTCTGAAAAACTATCGCCAATTTGCATATTGCCGTGATTCGGCAAACCGATGATGTCACCTGCATAGGCTTCTTCTACTTGTTCGCGAGATGAAGCCATGAAGGTTACGACTGAAGAGACTTTAACATCACGATTTAAACGCAAATGTCTGACCTTCATGCCGCGTTCAAAATGTCCTGAGCACACACGTAAAAAAGCAATACGATCACGATGTGCCGGATCCATATTGGCTTGAATCTTAAATATAAAACCAGAGAAAGGTTGTTCATCCGGATGCACAAGACGAGTAGTAGCATCACGTTCGCGTGGTGGCTGTGCCCAATCTAATAAAGCATCTAAAATTTCACGCACACCGAAATTATTAATCGCTGAACCAAAAAATACGGGAGTTTGCTTGCCCGATAAGAAAGCCTCTAAATCAAATGGATGCGATGCACCATGCACTAATTCGACTTCCATTTTTAATTGCTCTATTTCTAGAGGAAACATCTCAGCTAAACGAGGATTATCAATACCTTTAATGATTTCAAATTCTTGATCAGCTTTTTCACTACCAGCAGCAAAGAGCATGATTTCATCACGCAGCAAGTGATACACACCGCGAAAGGATTTACCCATACCGATAGGCCAGGTAACTGGCGCACACTGTATTTCTAGAACCGACTCTAATTCATCTAAGAGCTCAAGTGGATCACGGGTTTCCCGATCCATCTTGTTCATGAAGGTGATGATAGGCGTATTACGCATACGACAAACGTTTAATAGCTTAATCGTTTGAGCTTCTACACCTTTTGCAGCATCAATCACCATCAATGCAGAATCGACTGCAGTGAGTACTCGATAAGTGTCTTCGGAAAAATCTTGGTGACCCGGTGTATCGAGCAAATTCACTACATGATCGCGATACTCAAACTGCATCACCGAGCTGGCTACAGAAATACCACGCTGCTTTTCAATTTCCATCCAGTCTGAGGTGGCATGTCGGCCGCTCTTACGCGCTTTGACTGTCCCTGCTAATTGAATTGCGCCTGAAAACAAGAGTAATTTCTCAGTCAGCGTAGTCTTCCCTGCATCCGGATGAGAAATAATGCCAAAGGTGCGACGACGAGCCACTTCGCGCTTGATTAAATCACGCGAAACAACAGGATTGGCACCTCCACTTTCTTCCTGTTGCGAAGAAAGGGAATCGGTTTCAGTTTGACTACTCATGCTTGAACGGTAATTAAGAAAAAATCTGAAATACATTGTTCGTCATCACAACACATTCGCACAGTACAACAAAGCAAAGTGATATGTGATGGAGCGCACATAACGAAATGACAATCACAAACAAGTCATTCGTTTCTTTAGCAAGGCGAGAGTCTAGCTGCTTTGAGTTCTTAAGTCTAATGATTACCTACTGTTTATCGTTAGAACCTAATATTTAGATAGTCTCTTCTCAATTCAGCGCAGCAAACAAAAAAGTTACCCACAGATTCCGTGGATAGCTCTGTGGATAAATCATCTCGATCAGACTTAAGCGTTTGATTTATCACGCTTGTTTATCGATGATCTCAAGGTGAGCAAAATACAGCAGCATGAATAAATAAAAACAGACTCATGATCAGAAGTAGGCTAATGCAAGTAATCCATGAACTAACAAAATGAAATATTTAGTGAACCTTGCAGCATGGTTCTTAGATTAAGAACGTGACTTTGCGTCATAAAAAAAGAAAACCCGCTAAGAAATGACTCCTAGCGGGTTATTGTCCCCTCTCAAACTCTTCAAGAGATAGATTTATTTTTTTAACTGCGAAATCATTTTGCTTGAGTTCTACGCATAAGTCATCTTGCGCTGCACAAACTCAACTACACAACAAAAAACATAGCAAGATTGAAATTTTTTAAGTTTTAATTTGCTAATTCTTGCCAATAACGCTGATGCAATAGAGGGCTAATACGATAACGTTCACTGCGATACATCATAAACAAATGCTCTAGCAATTGCGACACCGAGACTGCACCTATCTGCTGCAACCATTCAAACGGTCCTGCTGGATAATTTGTTCCGAGTTTCATTGCTTGATCTGCTGCCTGCTCACTACACACACCTTGCCAAACTGCATCTGCAGCTTCATTAATTAACATAGCGATCGTTCTGGCTACGAGCAAGCCAGAGACATCGCGCATGACCACAGGCTGAATTCCTGCATGTTGCAATGTCGCTTCGATCTGGGAGCGCTGCGTTGCGTCCAGTGATGGTGCGTACGCGAGTGGCAAAGCATCACTTTTATCTGTGAAAACTGGCCAATCTATGACGGCACAATTTGCATGACCTCGCTCAAATGATAATTGCACTGCTGTTCGGCCATCACATAAATGACATTCTGTTTGATCTATCAACAGCCCCTGCCAATCGGCATCTGCATCATGACTCACTTCAGCACCACGTAGCTTTGCAATTTCCATAAAACGCATGAGCAACGGTACGTTACCCATCACTTTTATTGTAACTGCTGGACCAGTGGGCGATTGAAGTGCGAGAGGCACAGGTACACCCTCATAAAATCCTTTACCTACCTTACGCCCTAAACGTCCACCATCCAACAAAGCTTTTTGCACTAAGGATGGTTGATAGCGTTTGTCACCATAATTTGCATCAAAGACTGAATTCGTCACAGCATAGTTAATGTCATGACCAATTAAATCCATTAACTCGCAAGGCCCCATACGGAAACCTACACTACGCATTGCTAAATCAATATGCGCAGGCGTTGCGGCTTGTTCTTGCAAGAGCTGTAGTGTCTCTGCATAAAAAGGACGCGCAATACGATTAACAATAAATCCTGGTGTAGATTTCGCATGCACAGCAGTTTTACCCCATGCCTGTGCTAAATCAAAAACTGCATCCGCATAAGATTGCTGGGTCTCTGCACCTGATACCACTTCGACTAATTTCATCAGCGGTACAGGATTGAAGAAATGCATACCCACCACACGCTCAGGATGTTGCAAACCATTGGCAATCGCGGTGATAGAAATAGAAGAAGTATTACTCGCTAAAATTGCGTGACTAGTTACATGCTGCTCTAGCTCACGCAAAAGGACTTGCTTCGCTTCCAGATTTTCTACGATAACTTCAACCACTAAAGCAGCATCAGAAAAATCAGCGAGCTTAGTAACAGGTGTGATGCGACTCAAAAGTGCGCTACGTTGCGCTTCATCCATGCGCCCTTTGCTAACTAGTCCAGACAAAGCAGTAGCAATACTCGCGTGAGCAGCGGCAGCTGCACCTTCTCTGACATCAAGCAATTTAACAGTGTGCCCTGCTGCTGCAGCGACTTGTGCAATGCCCGCACCCATGGTGCCTGCACCAACCACACCTATCACTGCATTAGACTGTAAGGACATAGTTATTAATAAGTCTCAACATGGAAGCGACCTTCACTCACCATTTTTTCGTGGCATTCTGGCCAATTTAATCCTGCTTCATCGCATAGCGCTTGGAATGCATCCATGACACCTGTCTCCATACCCTTAAGACCACAAATATAAACATAGGTATCAGACTGCAAAAGTTGTGCAACGCTTGCACCTGCATCACGCAACTTATCTTGTACATAAGCACGCGCTTGATCTTCCGCACGAGAGAAAGCTAAATGCACATCAATTAAATCAGCAGGTAATTTTAATAAAGGACCAAAGTAAGGTAGTTCACCGGAACTGCGTGCGCCAAAGAACAACATCATCTTGCCGCCTACTCCAGCACCCTTAGCTTGTAAACGACGCCTATACTCTGTCATACCTCGCATAGGCGCAGCACCCGTGCCGGTGCAAATCATAATCAAGTTAGATCCTGCATGATTTGGCATTAAGAAGCTAGCACCGTAAGGACCTGTGATTTGTACTTTGTCGCCTTTTTGCAGATCGCATAAATAATTTGAACCTACACCATGCACAGGCTTACCATCGTGATCGCTCACAACACGTTTGACTGTAAGTGCAAAATTATTATGTCCTTCGCGTTCACCATCGCGTGCACTAGCCACAGAATACATACGTAAATAATGTGGCTTACCTAATGCATCTACTCCAGGTGGAATCACACCAACAGACTGTCCTTCTAACAAAGGAAAAATCTGATTCCCAAAATCGAGCACGATATGACGAATATCACTCTCAGCATCTGCATCAGTGAGTCGGAAATTACCGGCGACTGTCACAGTGAGAGGATTTTTTAGATCATGTAAATGTAAATGAGGCTGTAGCGCAGAATGCGGAGCTTGCAAAGAATGCGAGGCTGCAGCATTTTGTTGATTGGTCTCTGCTGTATCTGGTAATGAACCATGGGCAGCTAATTCAACTGGCACTGGCAATTCATCCCACTGTAATTGCTCTTCGACTGAATAAGGCGCAACTTTTAATACAGTGCGCCAGTGATCAATCGAACCTGTAGGACAAGGTGGTACACAAGCATTACAGCCGTTGCAAATAGAAGGATCGACCACATAGTTACGATCATCATGCGTGATCGCATCAATAGGACAAGTCTCTTCACAGGTATTGCAACGTATGCAAACCTCGGGGTCAATTAGGTGCTGCTTAAGCAGCACCTCAGTTTCGGAAGCACCCATAGATTAATTGAAACGTATGTATTCAAAATCTACAGCTTGACGATTGATACCTATGCTTGGTGGCGCAATCCAATTTGCCATCTTGCCAGTTTCAACCACACGACCCATGAGTGAAGCAACATAAGCACGATCTTCTTCTGAAGGCAGCCAATCACGTACATGTGCTTGCCATTCTGTTTCAGACAAAATCTGACCATCTGGCGAAATACGAATACCAGCAAAGGTACCAATGTGACGATTAAATGCTTTATGTGGCGCTTGCAAACGGAAAGATAAACCTGCTTTCTCTATCACTTTGTTCCAGCGGTTAATACCAGCTACAGAATCTTTGATGTAATCATCACGCAGCAATTCATTCAATGAATTCAATAGTGGCACTTCACGCTCGACTAATTTGCCGTTTGATACTTCGAGAATTTTATAGTGATCACCTTTCAGCATATGATCATCAGTACGTTTGGTTTCTTCGTAACGGCCTTTTAAGCCAGCGCTATAAAAAGTCGCTGCATTTGAAGATTGATCGGCACCAAATAAATCGATGGTGACGCTGAAATGGAAATTCAAATAACGCTGTATGGTTGGCAAATCAATCACACCATGTGAGCGTACTTGCTCTGGATCTTCTATCCCATGCTGTTTCATGATTTCGCAAGTACGCTGTATGGTGCGTGAAATACCTGACTCACCCACAAACATGTGATGCGCTTCTTCGGTCAACATAAAACGGCAAGTGCGTGAAAGTGGATCAAAACCAGATTCCGCTAATGCACATAATTGGAATTTACCGTCACGATCAGTGAAATACGTGAACATATAAAACGCTAACCAATCTGGCGTTTCTTCGTTGAAGGCTTCGAGTATGCGTGGATTATCTTGATCACCTGAATTACGATGCAAGAGTGCTTCCGCTTCCTCACGACCATCGCGGCCAAAATATTTATGTAGCAAATACACCATCGCCCATAAGTGGCGACCTTCTTCTACATTAATTTGAAATAAATTACGTAAGTCATATTGTGAAGGTGCAGTGAGTCCTAAATGACGTTGCTGTTCTACGGATGCAGGTTCGGTATCACCTTGTGTGACGATGATGCGACGTAAATTTGCACGATGTTCGCCAGGCACGTCTTGCCATGCAGCTTCACCTTTATTCTCACCAAAATTTACTTTACGTTCTTGATCTTGTGCAGCTAGAAAAATACCCCAACGATAATCTGGCATCTTCACATGACCAAACTGCGCCCAACCTTCAGGTGTAGTGTTAACTGCAGTACGTAAATACACATCGAATCCTTGTGAACCATCTGGACCCATGTCATTCCACCACTGCAGATAATTAGGCTGCCAATGTTCAAGCGCACGTTGCAAGGTACGGTCTTCTGATAAATTCACGTTATTCGGAATTTTTTCACTGTAATCAATAGCGCTCACGATTTCTCCTGAATGAAATGTTTTTATTTGATCAAAAATTAAATACGTTCAAAATTAAACTTTGCTTTACTACCACTGCCATAAACTTTTAATGCACCGCTTTCACCGACCGCATTTGGTCGTATGAATATCCAATTCTGCCAAGCAGACAAACGACCAAATACACGGGTTGCCATATTTTCTTTGCCATTGAAACGTAGATTCGCTTCTAATCCTGTTAATGCGTCTGGCGACATGCTGGCACGCTCTTCTAATGCCATACGAATTTCATCTGCCCAATCAATATCATCTAAATCCGCAGTGATTAAACCTAAGCGCATTGCATCTTCTGCATGCAATGCCTCACCTACACGCGCTTGTGCAGCAGCGATGCTAGCTACATCATCATAAAAACGACGTGCTATGCGTGACTGACCTGTAATCATAGGCAGCAAACCAAAATTCATCCCTGACAAAGTAAGCTTCGGTGCTTGTTCTGGTGAGTCTGGCAGTGCCAACATATAACTACGATCTGCCATGAAAGCAAACTCTGCTAAACAACCCGCAAAGCAGGTATTCTCATCAATCAATGCAAACAAACTTCGTGAGGACACATCAATACGTGCAAAGGTGCGACGCATGAGACCTAAGGTTTCACGAACTAACCAATGTGATTGATGTGCAACGATTGCAGCATCTGCCGCTAAGACATGCTGTGCATCACCACTGGTTTTTAGCAACCAAGTACCAATTTCGATTTCATTGGTACGTAAATGCAAAATCGCATCATCCAATTCACGGGTCATTTGCAATGGCCACCAATGCACACCTTGCGCTTCAATTGCAGCTACATCGTTTGCGGGCGCGGAACTTGGTGCTTTAACATGCAAGGTTGCAGTGCGAGCGTTTCTATCTATATCGATGGACACAAATTCATAGTGCACACTATCAGCTACTATTTTGCGTGATAAAGGCGTGAGTTTCACACCATGTGCTTGATTCGGTCTGTTGCTAAGTGCAGCAAGTTTCATCGCATGGTCTTGCACTGCTTGTGTAAACACTGCAGGCTTAGCAATCTCATCGACTAATTTCCAGTCTTTCGCTTTTTGTCCACGCACACCTTCGGATGTCGTGCAAAAAATATCTGCATGATCATGACGCACTTTACGTTTATCAGTTAAACGTGTGAGTCCACCTGTGCCTGGCAACACGCCGAGTAATGGCACTTCCGGTAAGCTGACTGCAGAAGAACGATCATCAACTAATAAAATTTCATCACAAGCTGCAGCGAGTTCATAACCACCACCTGCACAAGCACCATTCACTGCTGCTAAAAATTTCAAGCCTTCATGCTGACTAGAATCTTCTAGACCATTGCGTGTCTCGTTAGTGAATTTACAGAAATTAACTTTCCATGCATGTGAGGATTTACCCAACATGAAAATATTTGCACCCGAGCAGAAGATACGATCGCGACCACCAGTAATCACTACTGTTTTTACAGTCGGATGTTCAAAGCGTATACGTTGCACCGCATCGAATAGCTCAATGTCCACACCTAAGTCATAAGAATTGAGTTTGAGCTTGTAACCTTCTTTCAGCCCACCATCTTCATCGACTTTCATCGTCAAAGTCGCGATGACACCATCGACGGTCAAAGTCCAATGGCGGTAATGTTCTGGGGAGGTCTCGTAATTGACGACAAACTGGGCGCTCATGTGTCTCCTAATTGCACTATGGTGCATTAGATTTTAAGAATAAGCATTATATTGCATTATTATTTCAGGGTCAAACTCCGAGCTCATTCCCTAAATAAAACGTAATCAAAGAAAAAACTAGGCAGTAAGCAGATTCGGCATAACCGTTTGTAGCGGCTGCAATTGCGCAATTAATTGGCTATAAGCCTGCTCAGATGTCAGGCCGCTGGTATCCACGGTTTTATCTGCTTTTGAGTAAAACTGGGTACGACTTTCTAAAATTCGCTTGAGATCTTCCATCGCTTCTCGGTTGCCCGACATGGGACGCTTATCTCCTTGCGCCAAGACCCTATCCATATGTTCTTCTGGCTCAGCTTTCAACCAAACCGTATAGCAATGTGACAGCAAAAGCTTATAGGTCGCGGGTTCAGATACGATGCCGCCAGGGGTAGCAATCACTGCCTGTGGATAATGTCTGACCACATCTTCAATCGCTCGTTGCTCATAACGTCGGTAGGCATTTTGTCCATACAAAGCATGAATCTCCGCAATACCGCAGCCCGCTAATTGCTCTATTTGCGTGGACAGCTCTATAAAAGGCGCGTGCAATTGTGCCGCTAGCAATCGACCCAAACTAGACTTGCCTGCAC
>JAIXOW010000305.1 GCA_027486615.1 Oxalobacteraceae bacterium
GAGAAGAGTCTCGAACTCTCGACCTCAACCTTGGCAAGGTTGCGCTCTACCAACTGAGCTACTCCCGCGTAAAACAGAAGCGGAATTATAGCCTGAGAGGGAATTTTGTCAAGCCAACATACTCTATGCTTATTAACTACCCACACTGTCTTTGATGGTAGGCCAAGCTTTTTGCAAGTAATACAGCATCGACCAAATAGTTAAAATCGCTGCAATTTCAAGGAGATGCTGACCTAACCAGAGAATATCGAGTGAGCCAATAGGTTGTCCATAAAGCAGCATAGGAATCGCTACCATTTGCGCTGCGGTCTTTATTTTTCCTATGGAGCTGACAGCCACCGATTTAGATGCGCCTATTTGCGCCATCCACTCACGTAAGGCGCTAATGGTGATTTCTCTACCTATGATGATGAAAGCAATAACAAAATTAGTTCGATCGAGCTGAAGTAAGAGCAGCAACACACCGGCAACCAATAATTTATCTGCAACTGGGTCTAAAAAAGCACCAAATGCAGAGACTTCATTCCATCTACGCGCTAAAAAACCATCAAACCAATCCGTAATTGCGGCAATGATGAAGATAGTACTAGAAATAATGCCACTCTCTTCCATCGTCAGCCAACCATCCGGCAAGAAGAATACGCCTACCACCATAGGAATCATCGCTACGCGCAACCATGTGAGCAGGATGGGGATATTAAATGGCATAGATAGCGTTCAACTGAAATTAAAAAGGGTCATCAATAAGGAAGATAGTAAACCGGTAAACATCTGGTAAGCATCCGATTATTGAGCATTATTTTGCCTAGTGCAGCATGCCGGCCAAGAATAGCGCAAAAGCATGCAAAAAATCTAATGTAATTGCCGATAAATATCTTCTGCCAATTGACGGGAAATGCCTTCCACAGAGGCTAATTCTTCAACACTAGCATCCATCACACCACGCAGGCCGCCAAAGCGCGCCAGTAGCTTTTGGCGTCGTTTTGCGCCTATGCCTTCTATTTCCTCTAGCCGCGATGTCTGACGCGCTTTAGCGCGCTTAGCACGCATGCCAGTGATGGCGAATCGATGGGCTTCATCGCGGATTTGCGCAATTAACATCAGCGCGGCAGATTCTTTACCTAGCTCTAGGGCTGCCCTGCCATCAGCAAAGATCAAGACTTCCAATCCGACTTTGCGCCCCTCACCTTTTGCAACGCCAACAATGAGGCTGATATCAAATCCCAATTCAGATAAAACTTGGCGCGCGATTTCAACTTGCCCTTTACCGCCATCGATTAAAACAATATCAGGCATGACGCCCTCACCATTTGCGATTTTTTCATAGCGACGGCTTAAGACTTGACGCATAGCGGCGTAGTCATCGCCTGGTGTGATGTCTTCAATGTTGTAACGACGGTATTCACCACTTTGCATTTGATGATGATGAAACACCACGCAAGAAGCTTGCGTTGCTTCACCTTGTGTATGGCTAATGTCAAAACATTCAATGCGCAGCGTATCAATTTCACCGATATCTAAGCCTAATGTGTCCACCAAAGCGCGTGTACGTGATTGCTGCGATCCTTGCTCAGCTAATAAACGTGCGAGTGATAGCTCGGCTCCTTTGATTGCCATTTCCTGCCACTGACGTCGTTGCCCCTGTGGCTGAAATAGTAAATTAATACGATGTCCACATTGCTCCATCAAGACCAACATTAACTCTGGCTCATCTAATTCAAGATTAAGTATTAAAATAGATGGAATAAATTTATCCACATAGTGCTGTGCTAAAAAAGCTTTCAATACTTCTGTTTGAATCGAGCTTTCGACTGCAAGAGCGTTATCAACATGAAGCGGGAAATAAGCACGATCTCCTAGATGTCGTCCACCACGCACCATAGCGAGATTCACACAAGCACGACCACCCTGCACCACCACAGCGATGATATCGATATCTGCATCGCTACCAGTCTCCATAGTCTGTTGATGCAATATGCGTGAGAGTGCTGTAATTTGATTGCGTACTAATGCTGCTTGCTCAAATTTCAATTCATTCGCAAAGCCCTGCATTTTTTGTTCTAGTGAAGCCATTAATTCAGTTTGACGACCACGTAGAAATTGCGCAGCATTATCGACATCCGTTGCGTAATCTTCTTTAGAGATGAAGTTAACGCAAGGACCACTACAACGCTGGATTTGATGTAGTAAACAAGGACGAGTACGGTTGCTAAAGACAGAATCTTCACAGGTACGCAATAAAAAAATCTTCTGCAAAATTTGCATCGATTCTTTAACTGCCCAAGCACTAGGAAAAGGACCGAAGTATTGATTTTTTTTATCTACCGCTCCACGGTAATACGCCATGCGCGGATATTCGCCGCCTGATAATTTCAAATAAGGATAAGACTTATCATCTCGAAACAAAATATTAAATCGCGGTTGCAGCGTTTTAATGAGATTGTTTTCTAATATGAGTGCTTCGGCTTCACTTCGAGTGACAGTGGTTTCTAAACGTACGATGCGCTCCACCATCATGGCAGTGCGAGGACTTGCTAAGTTTTTTTGAAAATAACTCGATACGCGTTTTTTTAAATCGCGTGCTTTGCCAACATAGAGCAAACGGTCTTGCGCATCAAAATAACGATACACACCAGGCAAATGCGGCAGCGCTGCTACTTCAGCCAACACAGCAAC
>JAIXOW010000360.1 GCA_027486615.1 Oxalobacteraceae bacterium
CTGATCTTGGCTTTGGCACTGGCGGGCAGATGTATAAGCGATGATGACGAATGATTTCGTGATTCAAGGCAACATGATCACACAGAGGCATGTCTGGACCACCCAATTCCTTGAACATGTTGAGAATGTGTTCAGGGATTGGGATGAAGTGATTAGGTTGGAAATTGTGCAGCTTTCCGTGTGGTTCGAAATCCTTGATGTCCACTTTGCCTTGCATTCTTTTCGTCTGGAAGATGTTTGTAATGCGAGGCATGTTCTCCAATCTGGCTATTGGAATGAGATAGCCTGTGTCCTGTGGCAGCAAAGTATGTGATTCCAGATGTCGAATCTTGGATACTTCCGAGAAGATGTAATGTGGTGTGATCGGAAGTGGATCATAGATTGAAAATCCGGCTGTTTCAATCAATTGGCGAGCCATGTTGCATCTTGCTGAGAAGGAGTGGATACCACTGATAAGGCATGAGTGTAGAGGCATTCCTCTGCAGGCCATGAATTCCAAAGGCCTGATGAAAAGGTCATAGAATTCATCTTTGTCAAGGTTTTGTGGGCCTCCTGCAATACGGCATCTTTCATGGGCCTGGATTTGTTGAACAATTTGTCTCACTGACAGAATGGGTTTTTGACAGTGACTTTGGTTCAAATGTCTCACAATTAATGGTGTTTTGTGGAGATCCGTATGGTTGTTGAAGTACATATTCCAGGCCTCTGGATTGCGTTCATATGCTGCATATTGTGCGTCATGCAGTTTGGACCATATGAGGTGTTGTGCATGGCTGGACATCTTTGATGGGTCCATGTGAAAAAATGAGGCTACCCCATGTGGAACATGAATGTAGTTTGGCACATGGACTTTGGCCAGGATTCCGGTGGGGAGAAACAAATCTGGTGATAGTTGACGTTCTGGACAGTCTAAGACTTGTTTTTCTTCTTTATCCAAGATGAAATCAGATTGACGAATTTTGTCTCGAATTGCGGATGAATCAGAGTGTTGGAAAATTTCGTCAAATGGGCGAATGTCGGCTATTGTGTACATTCTTGATTCTTCATCTGCAGTTAACTGAATGTTTGAGTCAATAGGTCGATGTGGGCTGTCCAACCACTTTGAGAAATCGATGTAATGAGATCGGAAAAGTGATTGTGACCATATTTGTCGCAGTTTGTGAAATTTGACTCGGTCTTGTCTGGCGGCTTGTTCGGCAATTTCGTAGGCCTTAAGGTGCCATTCAATGAGATCAATTGTGTGATCGGTGGACAAGTTGGTCAATTTTCTTGGTAGTTTTGGGGTTTCTGGCAGTTTGATCCATTGGTCAAAAGCCATGGAATGTGTGGGAAAAGTAGCCACCCAAATTTGGTAAATGGAGATGGCATATTTCCTGTCATCACGTTTGAGTTTCACAAATTCGTCATTGAGTCCGAAAAACAGTTTGGATTGGATCATTGCAGCTGTGATTTGCTGACTTTTACACCATTCGGGGAATGGAATCATATCTTCTCCTGGGTAGTCTCGCAATATCATGAGATCCACATCGACAGACTCTCCGTCGGCTTGTATGGGGAGTGGATAACCCTTTCCTGTGTCTGGAAATTCTGGCAATCCTGATGGCTGTTGATCATCGTCTTCTCCCAGTAACGCGAGTTGGTTATTGGGCAAGTCTGTGAAGTCAAATGAATCATTATCGGATTCATAATGATCGATTGACTGAATGTCATGTGCGTAGTACGACCGTGGTAATTTAAGATCTGTATCATTGATGTTGTAGGCTCTGAAGTTGACCAGTTGTCCATCTTCTTTGTCAACGATACTTTCAACATAGGCTTTGAAGCGTTCGTCATAGGCTTTGACTGTGACTTTTGACTGCTTTTGCATGGCTGTTTTAGCAGTGTTGTATATGACTGAAATGCGAGCTTCCTCTGGATCTTCAGTCATTTCGTCACTGAATGTGGCTGATGGTGAAAAGATGTCCCAACTTGTCATTTTACAAGGTGGGTGGGATGAACGGTGATAAATCTTGGTTCGTCTGAAATTTCGCGTGAACTGTGGCTACTGCATAAAGATATGCGTTCGTGAGAAGATTGTGTTGATATGGGTGCACAGCGATAGTGCTTTGACAGTAGAGATAAAGATCAAAAAGAATCTTTCTGGCTTTAAATGATTCAAATTTTGCATGTGACAGAAGCCTTTCTTGCGGAATGCCTTTGAAGAAATCAATTGGATGGCTGGGTGTGAAGTAGATGCGAGATAAAGCAAAAAAGACATAAACTGCTATATCCGTTGGAGGTTGAGCGGCAAAACCATCCATTCAAGGCCTAGGCCAGGCTTCGTAGGGATCAGTTTGGATTGTTCCAAAGGCTCTGTGGATCAGATCGATCGTGTATTTGAATCCTCTGTCCCAACGTGGGTATTCGGCTGGGTCTCTCACTGCTGAGTTGTCAAATAAAAATTTGAGATGATTGTAGAAAATGAAAACCACTGTGCGATATCGAAGTGATTCGTTGTGATCAACTTCCTGAGGCCCTATATCGTCAAAGTGATCCTGAAGGATTGTTTCAAGTCTATACAAGACGTTGTCGAAGTGTAGGCTAGACATTTATTGTGGCTCTGCAAAGTGTGATCCTACTTGTCTCGTGAAGAATTTATGATGAATGGTCTCAATGAGTTCTCTGTACTCTGACCTGATTGCGCTCATTTGCTCTTCAGAAAGATCTGGATAGGTGTCCAGAAGCAGTAGGTACATGTGATATACTGATTGTCTAGTGATTTTAGACCATATCACGTTTTGGCCTGTGATGGGGGAATTTCCTCTGATAGGGCCGAGATTTCGCAGATATCGTCGAGTCTCAGTGATCATGTGAATAAAATGATCTGGGTTCATGGGTGCGTGCCAATTGATCTTTGCTCGGTAATGTAAATTTTGGATTTTGTGGAAACTGATGCATCCGTTATCCATGGGTTTCACTGGAATCCATAGAACCTATCAATGGTGTCCAGGAGGCGTCGGAAGTGTCTGGCCAGGTTTGGGTATTGCCAAGTTGGAATTTGTCCTTCTCTCAGGCTGGTGAGGAAGATGAATGAGACTGTGTAACGAAAGTAATAGCACTCGTACCATCTAGTTTCGTAGCTAGAGTGGGTAAAATCTGTGCATCTGTTGAGCTTGACTATGAACAACTTCAGTCTGGTGAGTATTTGCCTCAGTGCTTTCTCGCAATCTCTGGATCTGTGCAGCCGAATATCGGAGTGGTATTGGATTGGCGTCTGCGGTGAATCTGTGTCCATGGGGAAAGTTGTGGAAATCACAATTGGCTTTGTTAAGATCCCGTGACGCTTTGGCCAAGTATTGACGTTGTCGATCTGTTATCTCAGGCACAAATGATAACAGAATTTCGAGAAGGGATTCGTGGACAAGCCAATTGAAATAGCAATTGTCTCGTCTTTCGGCTCTTTTTCTCCTATGAACAAAAGGCTGAGCGGAAATGGAGATGTAGAATCCCGTAAGTCTGGCAAAAATGGTGTGGATTTGTGCAAGTCTGTCCACCATTTACATGAAGGCTGTGAAGTCTTCGACAATTGTTCCGTCGTCGACTGTTTTGTAAGCTCGATGGATTGCACTGACGAGACGAGCGTTGGCGTTGGCAATTCGAGTTCCGTAATCCTTTACTGGGAATCTAGCTCTATCCAATTGGACCAACATCTGATTATTCAAATTTCGGACTGTGATCAAGGCTGCTGCCGATTGACTGATGTTGGGTGATTGGCAACGAGGTACACTGTCGTAAAATTCAGTGAGCCATTGGATAGTGTCCAGAAGGAGTACGATGGGTACTGGTGTGTACTGTGCTTGTGCCATTTATTGGGGAACGTTGAAAACTGATCCAAACTGGTCTGTGCGGTTGAGCCTGTGTACCGCAAAAATAGTTAGTTCGTATTGTGAGGCTAGGGCGTATTCAACGTGATTGTAGTCCACTTGATGAAATCTCATGAGAAAGATCAGTTCATTGTAGAGATCGAAGATAATCGTTCTCAGTTTCAAGGAGGCTACGTCCTGTCTGGCAATGGATTCCGGATACTGTCGAAGAAGTATTTGTAGAGTGCGAAACAGTGTGAGTGTCAGCTCCGGAGTTATGACTTCGGCCATTAACTGATGATACCTTGCTCTTGATATAGGCATACAGGGATATCAAGAGTTTGTGATAGGCTGCGAGGAGTATCGTCTGAGTAGGATCAAGTGTTGATCTGAGTTCCTCGTGATTTTTGTGAAGCAGTATGAGGGCTTTCTTGATGTGCGGCAATGTGACCTTTAGAGGCAATGTTTTTCGGCTGAACACAGGAGCTATCGAGTCTGCAATATGGTTAGACCTATTAGCCGTCAATAAAGCTCTCCTGTGCTTGTGTGGATCAATGGACATTTATTGGCTGTACATATGATGATCCAAAATTCGCCTGACTAATCGATCAGTCTCTTCTTGTTTTTGTAGCAGACTTTCGATTAGTGTCTTGAGGTCTCTGAGTAAATCACGCAGTGGCGGTGTGTACATAGGGGGCCGTACTCGCCAGAAACGGTTGTGGTCCGGGGACGGACTTCGTGA
>JAIXOW010000294.1 GCA_027486615.1 Oxalobacteraceae bacterium
AATTTCGGGTGCTTTGCACCCGAAAATTGGGTGAAAATATACATTTTTGACGAAAATTCAATGATTTTCAACGAAAAACAACGAAAAAAAAGAGGAAAAAATCTCTGGAAAAACGTTTTTGCTCCTCGAGAAAAATCTTAACCCAGTTTAAAGAGCAACCCAATATAGCATGCTTTTTGTTTATTTTTAAGATAAATTTCATGTTTTTCATACGAACACTTGAAAAAACATGAAAAACATGAGATTTTCTGAAAACTTGAACTTTATAATCGTTTTCACAACATTCGATCAGTTTCACAGAGGATTTTCATCTTAAAAGGTAAAAAGTTATAAAATTTTGTTTATTAGTAATTAATAACGTTTTGTATGAAAGTTATTTGCAAGAAAATAGAAAAAACATTAATTTTTATTTTAGAATGGCAGGACATGGTCAATTGTTTGGACGATATTTGGCGACTAAACTATATTTTTCATGTTTGGAACGTCATTGGAATGACTATGAACAAAGAAAACATAAATTGACTAATGATGAAATTCACGAAATTAACCAAAAAATTCATCTGATTAATGACATACTAGATGATGAAGATTTCGATTGTGCTTTCTTTTTCATGACATTTGAACAATTAATAACGTTAATAGGACATGCAGAAATAAAAATGTCTTCTTAACAAGCAAAAAACAAGACAAATCTTTTCATTCATCATCTTGAACTCAAAATTATATTGAACTTTATGTTTTTCATCTAAAAATTGCGTTTTTTCTGTTAAAACAAAAAACTTGTGTAAACATTCAAAATTTTCATGTTTCTCATGTTTTTGATCAGTTTCATTGTGAATTTCATCTGAAAAGTGTGATTTTTTGTAAAAACCTTTGTTTTTCTACAAACTTTAGAAAAAGTTGAAAATTTTTTTGGTAAGTAACTTTATGACAAAAAAATAATTTAATAATTTATCCCACTGAGAATCGAACTCAGATCTCTCGCTCCACAGGCGAGTGTGTTAACCATTACACTATAGGATATTAACTATAAATGTGAATAAAATAATTATAACTATTTGAAAAATTTATGCTTCTTATAAGTATTACAATGAATTTCATTTTTTTCCAAGAAACTAAGATATTCATAAAAATACACTTTTTACAAAAGTTTGAATACCACAATGATAATCTCATCGCCCAACTCAGACTTGGTGTATCTGCTACTACTGAAGACACACGTCAGCATTTCTCCGGTCATGTAGATAATACATTCCGAGAGAAAGACCGACATGTATCCTCAGCACCAGCAGATACACCCAATGAGTATCGAACGCACGTCCGTATAATCAAGTCTGAGTTGATCGATGACGTTACCACTGCGCTATCCAAACTTCGGTAATTTAACACTTTTGCAAAATTCATATGATTCAAATTTTAATTTTATTAAAATATGTTGCAAAAACGATAGATGTCAGCAGTGTTTGTTTTTTATTCATATTTATGAGTTTTATTTAAATATTTTCAGAAGAATGCCTGTTATGCCAGATGTTGTCGTACTTTTCCGCATGGCTTTAAGATCATGGAATGAAGAGGAAAGGAAATATCTCTTGTCACTACAAGAGATCAAAGAGATTGATGATCTTATGTCAGAAATGATTCATATGATTGAAACAAATCGTTTCACGCGATGCTTTTGGGACAATTTTGATAGAAAATTCAGAAATTTATCATTTTTGATTCATTCAGCTGAAACAAAAATGGGTTACATTTCATTCGCACCAATTTTGAATTAACATTGAAATAAAATCTTTTATAGTCTTTTTATTGATGATATTGTAGTCTTTTTAGATTGATAAATAAATTTTAAATATAAAAAGTATCATTTAATGAATATTTGCATCATTAATAATTAGTCATCGAAACTGAAAACATGTGTCAATTCTTTTGGTATTTTTGTTACTGTTGTAACAGATATATTGAAACTTTTAAAGATTCAGTGTGGTGTGGTGATGTGGATTGTTCTCGAAACCAGATAAATACAGAATATGACTTTCAAATGTGTGAATTTTGTATTGAAATGGGTTGCTATAAGAAAAAACAGTTTTGTGACGTCACTATTTTACCGAACATAATAGAAAGAAGTAAGCCCTCTAGTTTCATCCTATAAATTAAATGAAACTATTAAATTTTCAATTAGTTATTTCACATCGTTTATCGAGTAAAGTCTAATAAAATGTGTTGTTATCCAGAGATTTATATTAAGTGTGAAAAGAAAATTCTTGAACTTCTTCAAAATCAACAATTTGAAGAATGTCTAGAAAATATACATATACGATTTAAGAATGAAGAGAATTTGGAACTTGATTTTGAGTCAATTGAGGAAATAAAGAAAAAAACAACACAGAATTTTACAGAATTTCTAAAGGAGTTATATCTTTATCAAGTTGATCATCCTGATGTTGTTTTTCCTACAACTATCGTGTATCCGAATAATGTGCATAAATTTGCGGAAAGGCCTGTAACAACATTAGATACTATAATTCGTTCTGGACTTATTGCTCATAAGAATCTACGTATAATTGTCTATAATTATATGTTTGAGTTACAGAAAATTAAAGAAAAGAAACGTCAGAGGAGGTTGCGTTATAAGAAGAATAGGAAAGAAAAAAAATTCATTCAAAATTTATAATTTAATTTATAATGACTCATAGCTTTACTGTGCAAACTCACATCAAAAGAACTTTTCTAGAAACTTCCTAACTTTTTATTTTTTATATAAATTCAGTTATATTCAATATTTAATTTAGTCTTTAGTTGAATGTCGAGATTTAAACATGGATATTGGAGGTAACAATTTTTATCCGCAAGAAAGAGATTGGTACCTTCCACCTCGAATCCATCGACTTCGTGCACAAGATTTTTCAAGATACGGAAAGTTTGCTCATGCAAGACTACCGTATGTCATACCTATTCCTAAATATATTTCGGAGCATATTTTTGGTGAAAATCACGAACGTCTTGGTGGCAAGGCTGAACTAAAACTTCTACAACAACTACACGAACTCGCAGGCGCATATGACGTTGAAATTTGTCCGGATTGTGAATCACATCTAATCAATCCACCATTTAAGAATGAATATTATAGTGATCCACAAATGGAATGTGCAGCTAAATTGTCGGCCAGTTTCTAGATGAAAATCTAGATAAATACTTTTATAATTACTTTTCTATTTTAATTTTATAATCCGAATGATTATAATGTGTTTTTTGTTTTTTTAGCGTCACACAATTGTATTCATTATTATTATTATAATTCTTACAATTGTGTGACGCTAAATATGTAATCTAAAAATGTCCATATTTCTTTTTAATTTTTTAATTAATTTGATGAATATTTATATTTATTTAAAACATTTATGAAATTTGAATAATAAAACATTTATTTTTCGTATATTTTCGATTATTATATTAATTCCATTCATCATAATCATCGGGACGCATTTTATTAGGTCTTGGTGTATACTTTAGCTTAGCTGCCCCAGAGTCTCTTTTATGTCTTTGCAGTGGAATATTTGGTTCTTGCCAAGTATTAAATTGACTTTGACTTGTACCAGGTTGAGGTACAAAAGGTTGTTGAACAGGTGCGTTTGCAATGTTTTTTTGACTTTTCAAAGCAACTAGATCTTTATGACGTGCGTTTTCATGCCTGTTCAAATGATAGGTACTCTTGAAAGGTTTTGCGGGTGTGCAATAATTACATATGAAATTTCTTGTAACATTTTTTTTCGGTATTGTTCTAGTTGGGTTTTGTTTAATTGTTTTAGGATTATTTAAAATACTTTTTTGTTGAAGTCTCTTAGGAATTTTTGGATGAACAACACTTCTTCTTTTAAAACCATGTAAAACTTGAGGAATAAATTGGTCTTGAACATCAGGTTGTGCACAATCATTTTTTAATGGATTACTATTTTCACCGGGTGGTTGAATATTACCTTGATCATTCTGATCATCAAGTTCCTGATCATCAACTTCGATATTTGTGTTATCATTTTGATCAGAACCAAAGGTTTGTTCGGCTATGTTATATGGCGGATCTATAAATTCTGATGATTGGTTTGCATCACTTTGAGCGCTTTCATTTAATTCATTTGAAGCAACGTCTTCAAAGTATTTTTCAGATGCTCTACTACCATCCATGTTATCATCTTTTTGAATATTCAATTGGTCTAGAACCTTTTGATCTTTTTCATCAATGCATTTTAATACTTTATCATAAATAGATGGTAATACTAGAAACATTTTAGAATATGATGAGTTCTTCATTTTCTATTAATTTAATGGGTAGTTTTTTATTTTTGCTTTAAATAGAGTTGAGTTATTCTTTTTTAAATAAAAGTTTAGTGAATAAATTTATAAAAGTTTCGTGTTTGTCTTGAATTTTTTAGTTTCAAAAATTGTTTATAGAGTTAAAGAAATTATTACTTTAATCATAATAATTGAAGTTGGCAGTGAGCCACAACTGTATAATCCAATCCAAGATGCATCCCAAGCATTTTTTAGACGGTTTACCATTTTTAGTGTAAACCAATATTCTCATTGTAATCTCTATTTAAAGTTATTATAATAAATATTTTGATTAAACTAAAATGCCGTTCGATACAAGATTAAAAACAAGTTTTAACTGTTTGGTAAGTGGTCCTACCGGATCCGGCAAAACAACTTTTGTGAAAAATTTACTTTCTATTGGTGATCAGATTTTTACACAAAAGCCAAAACATGTATTCCTATTTTATAAAGCAATGCAAGACATGTATTTGGAAATGGAAAAGGATGGCTTGATTGATGAAATGATTGATGTTCAAAATGGAATGCCAAGTTTAGATGAAATTCATGAGATGGTTGCACCATTTAAAAATGATGGTGGATCAATGATAATTTTTGATGACAGTATGACATCTGTTAATTCAGATTTTGAATTATTGTTCTGCAATTTGAGTCATCACGATCAATGCAGTATAATATTTATGACACAGAATTTATTTTTTAAAGATAAATCATTTCGAACGATGAGTTTAAATTCTCACTACATAGTTCTAATGAAAAACGATCGTGATAAGCAACAAATCAGTATATTAAGCAAACAAATAAGTCCGAATAATTCAAAATATATTCTTGAAGCTTACAAGGATGCGACAGTAAAACCCTATGACTATTTGCTTTTAGATTTTTCACCTGAAACTAATAATATTATTAGACTAAGATCAAAAATATTTCCACATCAATTTCCTATGGTCACATACTTAGAAAAGAAATGATTTCAACTAAAGATTTACCTCTTATTCGAGTATTGTCTAAATTAAAACCTGAGGATATTCCACCTCTTATTGATGTATTACCAGATGAAGCAACAGAAATTATCTGTGAATGTGTTTATAATGTTTTACACACAGATATCAAACTGTCACCAAAAAAGAAATCACACTTGAAAAAATTTATAAAAAATAATTGTAATATTCATAGACTTGAGAAAATATCAAAAAAGTCAATTCATGTTTCTAAAAGAAGAAAAGCATTGAAACAAGAGGGAAAGGGTTTACCACTTCTTCTAGGGGCTGCAATTCCTTTCTTAATGGATTTATTTATGGGACGAAAATAAAATAGAAAAAAATCATTTTTTATTTATTTATTATTCATTATAAACTACATAATACTTGATTAGAAATATATGTTGATCTTCAAAATATATTTCTAACCAATATTTGACATTTTTATATATAAAGAAAAGTATATACATATCAAAAGTGTATGCTAGTAAAATTAATATTAAAAATAAAATGTAGTGAAATAAAATAAATCCACGCAACTTGTAAAGAGAATTAATCATTTTCAATAGAAAAATCACAATTTTTAATTATAATGTCAATCATAATTTCTTTTTCTTCACATGTATAGTGTTGACCAAGAACACAAGAAATTATTTTTTTGTAGAATTTCAAACTGTTTTCCCTGTCGAATGTTGTTGACATTATTAACCAAAATTGATTTGGAGTTGTCGCTGTTAAGATTGCCAAAGAATCCTCTTTGTTTGATATATAGTTCAGTCCATGCAAATTTTTACTGTCTTTTAAATCTTTTAGAGATTCTCTTGACATCACAGGATGATTGAAGTAAGTAATAGCTGAAATATGCAAATAGCAACGCATTCTGTAAATAAGTCGTTTGTGTTCGAGAACTTCTTGTGCAGCAATTTTAGTCCATCCATCAACACACTCTGAAAACTTTTGCAGCTCGATTTGTTTGTGCCTCAAAACCTCATCAACTCTAATAATTTCGGATGGATGTGATAAAAGATTAGTCCAGTTGAACTGTTGCATTTTCAATAGATTTGTGTTGTATAACCTCAATGCTTCCTCCATTGTGAATCTGTTTTTCAGCAATTAATATTTCTTCAAAGACGTTAAGAGTTTTCAAATGAAATTGACAAGATTTGATAAGTAAATCAAAATGTACTAAATGATTGCTTGGAAATAAATTTGAAAAAATATTTTCAAAAGTTTCACAAACTGATGTTATTGTTGAAATATATTTTTCCACTGGAACATTCAATGTTGAAAAAGATAGTTTGATTGGCTTCAAAGATTTTTTCTTTATTGCAACTTCACGTAGCTTTCGAAGTGTATTTTGATGACTTCTATAGGAAGATTGAAGTATTGAAATATTAGTATTACTTTTACCATAACACTTTTTTATTCCAATTAAATCATTGCTCTTATGAAGAACTAAATTCATGAGATATTGAATAATATATCTTTTTTTGTTCACAACATAATCCAAGCTATTTGCTGTTTGAAGATTTGATAAATTTGGATTAAAACACTGACATCCAACACCAATATTCTCTCTGAAAATTGTCTCTTCACCTTTTGATGCCATACTAAAAACTGATAAAATTATTTTAGTTTTACAAAAATGCATCATCGTGAATTTTTAAGATAATTTCACAATGTTTTCCATTTCTTGTTTTCATATTTATGACATCATTGTTTATATTAAAAAGTTTTGGCGATTATTTATATTTTGTAAATTCCAAATTTAAAATTATTTCTTTATTAGTAGCAAAATTGACATAAGTTCCATCATGAGCTCTTAATGCAATTTCTATTTCACTAATCTCTGTATTTTCTATTTCTATATATTCCTTATGAATAAATTCTTTAATCACATAATCTTCTTCACTTTTATATATTGGTATAATTCTCAAAATTTTATTATAAGAACCACCAATTATAGTGCTTGAGACAATATTTGAATATGCAATCATGTAATCAGGTTTTAACATATCTGTATTGATGTCAGATTTAAATTCTAATTCATAATTATTATTTATTTTTTTCACATAAACATTTGCATCATCGATAACAATTCTAGAACCTGCTGAAAGGTTATTTATTGGTCCTGTATAACCAATAACTTTTAAAACATAATTAGAAACAACCATTATCGCTCTACTATTGAAAGTTATCTTTAATCTTTGATTATTAATTAAAGATGCACTTCCAGCATTTACTTTTGTGAAAAATTTGTTCAATTCATTAACAATATCTTCTTTTGTGTATATAATTTTGTCACTAAAACTAAATTTATAATGTTGGTTGTTGTTCCCTTCTTTTATAAAAAGAAGTTTTCTCGTATTTTCATTTTCATGAAATGTTGTAAATGTATTTGGATGGTTTATGTATGTTAAACATACACGCCAACTTCTATCAAGTTGTAAAGTATTAGGTAATTTCACCTTAAAATAAGAATTTTTATTTGATCTATTTGTTTTTGATACTGTTGATGTTAGACGAACATTGAAACTTTCTTCCCACATTCTTTTAATAGATAATTTAATAATTGACGGTACACCACTTTTCAATTGAAGTGGTATGTTTTCTTCATCCAATAGACTTATTTCAAAATCTGATAAAATACTGTTTGCTATTCTAACATATTGTTTATTTTCAAATTCATGAAAATAGTATCGATCGACTTTATCAAAATCAGGACAAAAAACCATTAAATCTTGTGAGTATGTTGAGTTAAAAATTTGTGGTTTAATATTATCACATACTATTCTGACTAATTTTGGAAATCTTTTATCAGGCAGTGTAAAAACACTTTTTGAACTCGATCTAAGAACTCCAATCTGTTTTTTTTCATTAAGATAATATGCATAGTATTTTTCATTTTTGTAATATGTTATGTATGGTACATAAACATTTAAACTTAATGTATTAGGCCCGTCTTTATCAATTTCCACCAACCTCCTATAATTATCTTTAATATAATATTTTCCATCGATGATTATTGGTTTTGTTGGAATATTAAAAGTTTTAATCATTGAAGGGTGGATAACTAACCATGAATGTTCATGCATAGAAGTGGCACCAAAAATGCCGGTATCTTCAGTATAATCCATACGACATAAAATCGATTCTTTATCAATTATATTGTCAAAGAAAAAGTCACGCATCTCTTTGGGTGTGTAATTTTTTTCTTCAAATCTAAAGCTTTTCCAAACACAATTCTTTCCATCTTCATTGTCTTGGAAATCAAAATATATAACATTATTACAACTATCTGCGTCTTCACAAAAATTACCTTTTTCAGGTATGTTTTTGTAACATTCACTTATAAAAAAACTTGGAAGAGTATCATCATCAGGTAAGTATACACTTCTAAAGTTACATGAGAACCCAATGCTTTCAACTGTAGCTACCCAATTTTCATTTTCAGGTAATTCTAAAACTTCTGGTAATCTATTTTTAAAATGTGTCAATGTGTTATCAGCATAAATATTATTTGAACCGTTCGAAATAATAAAGAATGTTTTTTCAGCCATTTTAAATTAAAATCAATTTATTTCGGAAAACTTTTACATAGTGATTAGAATTTTTGAGTTACATCATTTGCATTAATCCAAGAATTATAAGAATCATCAAATCCTTTCCACTTTACAAAATGTTGAATTACATTACCTCTTTTTCTGCTTTTTAGTATTCGTTCAATTCGAAATATTCCATCTTTTACTTTTGTAAGTTCAAAATCGTAAAATGCACCTTTAATCTTTTCCATTCCATTATAAGTCTCTAAAAGGTACATCGGAATTTTTGATTTTTCTTTGATTTCATAGATTTTGAATATTTCCTGATTTGATTGTTCTTTATAACCTCGAGCAAATTTTCCTTTATGTTTAGATATTCTAACAGTATCACCGATATTAAAAATTCTTTTTTTAGGCTTAATTTTCTCATAATATTCCGACAATTTAAGGCGTATGTTTAAATGTGAATCCGGATTATTTTCTGCATTTATTGGTGAAGTACCGATCATTCTATGTTTTCTTTTATTGTAAGTTTGCATAAGTTGTGTGAAAACATTTGTCAAACTTCCGTCTGGATTTCTTTTGTCGATAAATCTATGTGTCTCGTTTTCTGTCATAAACTTGTAAATTAAACTTTGCAATGTTCTATTAAATCGTTCAATATAAGCAGCATGAACTGAACTATCAGGTGTGTAAAGAAAAATTTTATTTTCTGTGCAAAATCTTTTAAATTTTTCATTATGAAATTCTGTTCCTCTATCACATGTTATACTCTTGGGTTTTCCAGCGATGGCTGTAATGGATTTAAAAGCTTCTAAAACTGTTTCGCCTTTTTTATCTTTTAGTAATCGAGCCCATGCGAAGCGTGTAAATGTATCAATAACAGTTAGTAAATATCGAATATTGTCATTATCTTTGGCTAATTCTTGAATATCGACAAGATCCATTTGCCATTGGTTACGTTTAAAATGTGAAAATGATGGATTCCTCTGTCCACGTTTAAATTCTCTATGTAATGTGTAATTTTCAATTCCTGATAAAATATCCTTTATCTTATCATTACTAAGTTTTCCCTTGTAGAAATTATATATATTATTTATACCGCTAAATGCTATTGGATGTCCTGGTGTTATGTAATTATTTTTTAAATCACTTTCGTAATCAAAATTTTTATCCTTTTCATCAATTGCATAGTCTTTATCTTTTTCTAAGATTTCAAACATTTTTTTTAATCAAGTAGATTATACTTTAGTTTCTTGGGTGATAAATCAAAAACAAGTTTTTTCTTTTTTCTTTTCTTTGCACAACCTCCTCCTTTTAATGTTGTAGCAATTTGTTTTTTAGCTTCTTCTAATTGTTCTTGAGCTGAATCTTTTAAATTTTTACCTTCTAGTACATCAACTGCAATATTCGTTGCTGCTTGTTTTCCAACATCAAGTGCTGTATTACCTAATTTTTTTACAAAATCACTTTTTATAAACCTTTTCCCAGCATTTAAACCCATTTTAGCTATAGGCTTAAGCCCGCGAAGAATTGATCCAAAGAAGGAACCAAATCCACGACCCTGTTGAAAACGTAATCCGGAATGATATGTTAACATTGTTTTAGAAATCTCTGTATTGATACAGAACTAATACCAACAATTGAAGAAATATATTTCATAGAATACTTTAATTTTTTTTCTTTACAATATTTGTAAATAGTTGATGCAATAACTGTTAAAGGATTATGCCCTGTGTTTAAAACCGGAAGCAACTCCTTAATTACTGAATAAGTTTTATAATCAAATCCTAATATAGTGCAATATTTTTCTAACAATTTAAAATGATCTATTATAATAGCATCCTCATTATTTTGCATGTCATAAATATAATTTTCAGAAATTCCGCTTACTGATGCAATGTCTTTAATTGATATAGAATATCCAATATTATTTAAAGTTTGATAAATTATAAAAGGAATCAAATATTTTTTATATTTATCTGATTTTAAAGATTTTTTCAAATTATCAAATATTTCATATGCCAAAGAGGTTGGGAAATTTAGTCTCTCGAGTACTTCTTTTATTTCTTCTACTTCGTGGCAAGATGAATATTTAACTTCAAAAGTATTTTCAATATAAACATTCTCAGATAATACAAGACCACACATTGTGCATACATTCGTACCTTCATGAAAATCCGTTATAATATTTAAATGAAGGCAATTATTTTCAAGATAAGACATTTTATAATTTCTTCTGATTTAGAACCAACAATAACAATTTTTCCAGAATGAAATAGAATTACAGTTGCTTTATCAAACTTTAAAAAAAGTCCAGGAAACTTTTCATTGTTATATTTAATTCTTGCGAAATTCTTATCTTGAACAATTTTATTTAAATTTAAATTTCGATTAACTGAAGTTGTTGCTATTATGTTATCAATTGTATTAGATTTCACAAAACATGAAGTTAATTGTATTATAATTTCTATTGCCTCTTTTATATCACTTAAGTTTGGAATTTTTGTAATATTAATATGATTTTCTCCTTTTGAATTTGTTTTAAATATAATAAATGTATATTTCGTTTTAATGACTAAAAAGTTTGGATATTTTTTGCACTTATAATCTTTTTGAGATAAATTATTGAAAACAATATCTAAGGATATCGGTGTAGTCTTTAAACTAACTTTCACATTAGCAATCTTGTAAGACATACTTTATAAAACTGATATAAAATAAATTATATTTTTCTTTATATACAAAAAATGTCAAATATTGGTATAGGAACCTATGTTGAAGATCAGCATGAACAAACAACTGATCCATTTGATTTGTTTACTTCACCTAATGTTATAACAGATTTGATTCATGGAAAAACTTTGACAGTTTTTCCTCAAGGTCCTATTACAGATATGGGACCGTATGATTTTGTTATTCCTGCAGATCCGAGCGATTTCACTTTAATGCCTTTTACGCGATTAGAAGGTGAATTGGAAATTGTTAAAGTAGCCGGTGGAAGAGTTACAGACACGGAATTAAATGCATATGTCAGTCTTCTCCCTCAGTCAATTTTTCGTCAAGTCGAATGTTCTGTAAATGGCACACAAGTCTGCGACCTATCAACACCTAGCTATGCATATAAATCTTTTCTTGAAACACATTTGGGTTTCACAAAGGAACAAAAAGAAATAATGTTTGAAGATCTAGAATATTATACAAAAGATACATTAGGCAAAGAGAATACATTTTCTATTACAGCCGGTGATGGTGCGACCTCATTTATTGAGCGTCATAAAAAGGTTAAAATTGGTAAATTCCCATTTTCAATGCTATTGCATATTGATTTTATGAATTGTCATAGACCTTTGATTCCAAATATTGAATTAAAACTACGATTCATAAGAAATGAAGATAGCTTTTCTTTGATTGGAGCTGAAAAGCAAGTCAAGATCAAAGTTAATAAATTAAATTTGACTATTAGACGTATTACTGTTGATCCATCACTTGCAGACAGAATTGAGCACAAACTTTCAACAACACCGGCTATTTATCCTGTAACTAAAAGCCAAATAAAAACTTACATTATATCACAAGGAAGACAAACAGAACGTGTATCTCAAACTTTTAGAGGCAAATTACCACGAAATATTATAATTGGTTTTGTCGATTCGAGAGGTTTTGACGGGAACATTGCAAAAAATCCTTATAAATTTGAAAATTTTGGACTTAACTATGTTCAAGCTTATATCAACGGTGAACCAATAAGACCGCAAGCATTGCAACCAGACTTTGAAAATAAATCTTACATGACAGAATATCGATGGTTGCTTGATAATTTGGGTTGTTATGAAAGTAAGAATGCATTAGATATAACTTATAAAGAGTTTGGAACAAATTCATTTTTCTTGGCATATGATTTATCTCCTGAATTGTGTAATCTTTACCATCAACACGGTAATCAAAGCGGTGTGTTTGATTTTGATGTAGGATTTAAAGAAGCTTTAACTGCAAATGTAACAGCTATTATTTATGGAAGCTTCCATGATGTTGTAATGGTTGATAAAAATCGTAATGTCACAATTGTAGAATAATATTTTTCAAAAATGACTGGCTTAACAAATGAATACGTAGAAAATCTTGGAAAGAAAATATGCGGCAAACATTTTTTAGGAACATTTCCTTGTGATATCTTACCCGATGTACATAAAAAATCATGTTTTTCTCTTATTATTAATCTATCAAAACATAATACGCTCGGAAGTCATTTTATTTGTATTTTTGCTGACAAAACAAATATTTTATATTTCGATCCGTTAGGAAATAAATGTACAAATAAATATATTTTAAAATTTATTCATGAAAATAGAAAAAAAAGGAAACTAAAACTTAAATTTAAAAAAATACAAAGTGATAAAAGCATATATTGTGGGTTTTTTTGCTTAGCATTTTTATTATCTAAACACTTAAATATTACCCATAAAATTTTTTTCAGTAGATTTGATAACAAAAACTATGAATCAAATGACGACTATGTTATTAGCTTTATTAATAATCACATTTAATTTTTTACTGATGACCAAAAATCTATATCTTGTGAATTGAAGTGCATAGAAAAATCTGAAAAATAAATAAGACATTATTCCAATTATTTTTTATTTACCAATCTGAATTATATAGTACAATAACAATTTATAAAGTAATTGAATTTAAAAATAGCAAAATTTACAATGAGGAATTGATAATTCATCAGGACAATCCCTAATCCATGCTTCATCAGAATATATTTTTTCCCCAAATTTTTCGATTTCATTACAATAGTGACATGCAAAATGGACACATTTACATTTTTTCATATTATCTTTTTGAGTTTCAAATTTTTTAATAATTACATTTAGTGATTTAAAAAGTTCTTCTTTTTGCGTAATTTTGAGAGGTTGATTATAAACTGCAAAAATTAAAAATAATATTTTTAATTTTGTAGTTTTGTGCTACAATGCATACATATATAAACCTCACATTTACATTTGCTGTTTGTTTTTGCCTGTTCAAGCAAAATATTTTTTAGGATTCGGATTTTTTCGTGGGTGTTGATGAATTCTCGTACGACTGAAAAAATTTAGGATTTTCTTTAATAATGATGTTCAAAGCAGTGACAAGTTTTGGGGCAAGATTTAAAGGTAAATTGTACTCGAAAGCTTTTTCAGTTTTACCTTTTCGAGCAAATACAATTGCTGCATAGTCAAACCCGTTAGCTTGCTTTTGATTGACACTTATCATTTTGCATGAGACAACAACGTTCTCAGAAACTTTTATCCGCTTCAAAGTTACTGTATTTGGGTCGTCATTGTATAGATTAACATCTACGTTTTTATCTGAAAAATCAGGCAGTTCCTTCTTTTTCTCACCTGCAGTTGTTTCCTCTTTTTTTTCGACCTTTTCCTTTCCTTTTGCATTTTTCTTATCGTTTTTTCCTTTGACATCATCATCAGATTTTTTTATTTTCTTAGCAGGAGTTTTCTTTTCGACAGCCTTTCTCTTTCGTTTTAGAAGAGCAGCCTTCCTTTTGGCATCCTCTTTCTTATCGTTTTTTTCCTGGGACCAATCCTCGTCTGAATCGGCCCCTTCAGGATCTGCCTCATCATTATCGGTGTTATTGTCGCTTTCCTCTGATGATGCCTCCGTTTCCTCAACCTCCTCCTCTTCCTCCTCGGAAAGGTCGACTTCATCGTCGGTTTCAATGATTTCGACCGACTTCGTCTTTTTCTTGGCATCTTCCACTGGAACTGAAATTAAATTCAAAAAGTTAATTTTTATTTAAAAAGTTATTATAAATTTGAATGAAAACTTATAGTTACTTTTATTTTTAAAATAGTTTAAATTACTTTTTGTTAGAATAACTACAATGTTTAAATAGTGGTTTTAACTTACTTTTTTTTTGATTTTTTCGCGGTCTCGGCATTTTCAGATTATTTTTAATTCCTCCTGATGAGTATTTTCAAATATTTAAAATGACACTGAGATAAATATGTGATTACGTCTCATTTATATGAGGCTTTTAAAAAGAAGAGAAGTCTCTCGATCAAAAATGTGCACTGAGATGCGAAATACAGAGACAAAAATATATAGAATATACGTACATACATATGCATTTCTGCATTGCGCTTAGACTATGTCTGGTTTAAATAAAAGAGATAAAGATAAAAGTATAAAAGAAAATAAATACACGAATGGATTATATATGATATGTAAAAGAGAAAGAGAGTTTTATCAAAACACGTCAAATTGGGTTTTAGTCTTAATAAAAAGACATGTTAAAGATTATATATAAATATCAAAAATATATTAACTATTCAGTTTGATTTGTGATTGCAAACGTGATTATCAAATTTAAATTTCTAAAAATGACATTTATTTGTCCGCATCAAGATTGTGGTAGAGCATTTACAAGAAATACTAACTTGAATAGACATTATCAAAATTTTCATTGTAATGAAAACATTGTGGAAAAATGTTTCATTTGTGACCAAATTTTCAAAAATTGTGATGATTTACAGACCCATTATAAAAAAGATCACTTACGAAGTAAAAAATTTGTGGTTCTTCAATCAGCCTTCAGAAAATCGATATTAACATATCGATATACTTTTCCAGAAAAATGCACAATTTTAGCTAATGCTCAAGCAAGTATTCAAAATAAAATAAAAAATGTGATTCTTTGTGAAGCAGCTAAGAAAAATGTTTGTAAGATATCTCTGGTTTTCATAGCTCAAATGACAATGCTTGATCACGCAGGTGAAAAAATGACAATGGCTACAATTCCATTTAGAGCATCAAATTTCCTTGCAAACGCATCATCACCATCAAATATTTCAAAAAATATAATAAGAAGTTTTAACCAACAATCATCAAATGTTGATGAGTTTATGCTTAACGGCAGTAACTGGCATTTTGATCGAGCATTATTTTTTGACATAGAAGTTGCTGCATTACGCCCAATAGTTGCAGGATCTGAACAAAGTACTTTAACATTACCAAAAGATGATCCTGAAAAAGAATTGAATATTGCATCTTTTAAAAACAATCGATTTCTTTTCAATCCAAGCAATAAAGACATGAAATGTTTTCTCTATTGTATTGCTTATTCACAACATTCAAAAGAAGTGGACAAAAGATCAAAGAAATCTGTTAATTATTTACTTAAAAAATATGTAGAAAAATATAACACACACAAAATTGATTTCCCAATTTCTTTAAAAGGAATAAAACGTTTCTTGAAAATTAATAATCATCTTGATTTGAAAATTAACATTCTTCTGCGAACAAAGACAAAAAAAGGATCAGAACAAATTTTTCCCTATGAATTTGGATTAGGAAACGGTTCGAAAGTTATAAATCTTTTAATGGTTCAAAATGAGATAGAAAAAAACCGTGGTGTTAATCACTTCCTTCTGATAAAAGATGTTAATAAATATCTCAGGAACGTTTACATAAAAAATAAGAAAATATCTTATCAAAAAAGTTTTTTCTGTTTAAATTGCTTAAACTCTTTTTCATCAACTAAAGTATTGCAAGAACATGAAAAAATATGCAACATGAACAAGCCTAGAAAAGAAGTGATGCCTACAGAAAAACAAACAAAAATTTTCTTCAAAAATTATGAAAAACAACAAGAATTAGAGTACATTGCATATTTAGACTTTGAATGTGTGTTACCACCTGAAAAAAATCCTTGTGAAATTTGTGTCTCACTAAAATGTAAATGTGATGCTTCATTCACAGATATAATTAGTAAGCAAAACGCGATTGGTTTCAACTTCCTAGTGTTAGGACCTCAAGATAAAATTATTCATGAAGAATCATTTATTGGTGAAAATGCTGCAGAAGAATTCATAGAACATCTACTTATACAAGAAAATAAGTGGATAAAAAATTTGTTAAGAAGTAAGAATGAAATGGTCATGAAACCAATCGACAACATCAATTTTAATCAAGCTACAAACTGTTATATTTGTGACGAAGAGTTCAGCAATGATAATTATAAATGTCGCGATCATGATCATATTTCATCAGAATATTTAGGAGCTGCATGTAATCGATGTAATTTGAGACGACGAAAACCTTCTTCACTTAAAATTTTTGTTCATAATGGATCACGGTATGACTTTCATTTCATTGTTAAAGCTTTGGGCAAGTTTAATAATGACATTGAATCATTAAAAGTCCTTCCTTTTAACGGTGAAAATTTCAGAACAATTAGTTTTAATTGTTTTGAATTCATCGATTCTTTAGCATTCCTTCAATCTTCATTAAGCGAACTCGCTTCAGATTTAAGAGAAAGTGGACACACATATAATATACTAAAGCAAACAGATCTTGTTAAAACTAATGGAAAGTTTGATAAAAATAAATATAATGTCCTTTTGGAAAAATCATTTTTTCCTTATGAGTATTGTCACAGCTTAAAACAAATGGCTGAGGTTTATGAACTTCCTGAAATTAAACATTTTTCAAGTTCTTTAACTGAAACGACAATCTCAAAGAATGATCACAAATTCGCACAAAAAGTATGGAAGATTTTCAAATGTAATGATCTCATCGACTACACAAAACTTTATAATCGAATTGATACAATTCTTCTTGCTGAAATATTTCAAAAGTTTCGCAAGGACATGCATAAATTTTCCGGGCTAGATCCAGCACATTATATATCACTTCCGTCATATTCTTATGATTCTATGTTGAAACTTACTAAAAGTATTATTTCATTGCCAACGGATATAAACATGGTACATTTTTTGGAATCTGGCAAACGTGGTGGTGTGGCATTTATCGGAACACGTGAAATGAAACCATCATTTAAAAAAAATGAAGAGTCTGAAATCGTCTACTTAGATGCTAATGTAATACTATTTCTTCTGAACAATTCCATAGCTGAGTGGATAAAGCGGACAAATTCAGATAAATTGTATAAATTTAAATAGTCATGTTCTTGAGTTCGATTCTTTCTGGGAGATAAATAATAATAAAATTTGTTCGCTTTATCCACTCAGCTATGGAATTGTTTTGTTTTCATTAATATCAATATTATTATTTAATTTTGAAATAACAAATATTAATTATATTCTTTTTCCAGAATCTTTACGGACATGCTCAAATGATGAAATTGCCTATTTCAGATTTTACATGGCTAACAGAAGAGGAAATATCAAAATTTGATATTTTAAAAACTGATCTGGATGGAGACATCGGATATATAATTGAATGTGACTTACATTATCCTAAAAAATTGCATAACAAACATTCAAATCTACCATTAGCACCTGAAGTTATTGAAATCTCATATGAAAATCTTTCACCTTATGCGAAAAAAGCATTACTTGATTCTGATGATCAAAAAAAATATAAAGATGTTAAATTGACATCAACATTTCATGACAGAATTGATTATGTTGTTCATGCAAAAAATTTAAAACTTTATCTGGAATTGGGAATGAAACTGATTAACATTAAGCGAATATTAAAATTTAAGCAAGACACCTTCATCTCAAAATATATTCAAAAATGTACTAATGCAAGAAAAAAAGCTCAAACAAAATTCGAAATTAGTCAATTCAAAAAATTGGTAAGAATCAAATACTATATAAAAATATATATTTAAAGTTTTCTTTTTAACTTTTTAATAAATAACTCTTTTAATTTTACAGGCTAATTGTGTTTATGGGAAAACCATGCAAAATGTTCGTGATTATTTATCTGTTAAACTTCATACAACAAAGAAGTCTGCTCTTAATGCTATTGCGAAGCCAACATACAAAAATCACACTATCTTATCAAAGAATCTCATTCAAACAAACCATTTCACTCAAACAATCAAACATGACAAACCAATTGCGATAGGTGTTTCAATTCTTGAATTGGTAAGCCAAAAATTAATAATATATTTTTTGAAAAATCAATTAGACCGCAAGAATTTTATAAAATCTAATTAATGTAAATTTTTTTCAGAGTAAACACATTATGTTTGACTTTTGGTATAATAAGATGACGAAAAATGTTGATTCATCATTTGATCTCGGTATGAGCGATACGGATTCATTTCTCTTCAAAGTAACAAATCCTAATGCTTTCTGGGAACATATGCAACCTTACATGGATTTCTCAAATTATCCACATGATCACGAAGAATTTAGTGAAGCAAATAAAGCGCAATTAGGTTTTTTTAAGAATGAATTGGGTGGTGATAAAAAATGTATTCATTTTGTAGGTTTACGACCTAAATGTTATTCACTTAATTTAGTTCAAACAAAAACGGGTGAAAAAAGTGAGAAAAAAGTATGTAAAGGTTTGGGTCGAGCAGCAATTAGAAATCGTTTGCAATTTAAACAATATAAAGAATGTTTAAGACGTGGAAAAATTATTAGACATGAATTTGCTTCCATACGATCAAAAAAACATAAAGTTTCCACAATTATACAAAAGAAAAAAGCTTTATCTCATTTTGATTGCAAACGATGGCTATTTGACTGTGGAATTCATAGTGTACCTTACGGTTCAAAATTTATTAAAAAAGTTTATAATGTTTGTCCTTTCTGTTAAATAATAAGCCTTCTTTTATTTTGCAATTTTATTTTGTTAAAAAGGCCTTTTTAAGAAAATATTAATGTATATTAAAAATAGAAAATAAATGTATGAACATATATGAAAGTATTAAAAATGTTTGAAAAATGCTGAAAAGAAAAATAAAGCGAAAAAATGAAAAAATGTTGTTTTTTGATCACTTTTACGTCGCAAGACGAGAATCCTCCTTAGACATCGGTGTTCTGTGGAGCATGTGTGGTGGAGTCTGAAAAATGAAAACAAGTTTTAGATATCTATTCTATTATTCTATAACAAAGAAGTAGCAGCCATTTTGAAACAATATTTGAAAGACTAGTAAGAAATTACAAAATGGTGCGAATTATTCGTAGAAAAAGTCGTTTGGAAAAAATGATTAAACTTTATCAAATAAGAAAAATGAAACTTGATCTTCAATTAATCAAAATTGAAATTCAAATCCAAGAACACACTAACAACTTGGAAAATGTTAATCAAATGATTAACGAGGAAAACAATGGAACTAATTAGGTAATCAAATGATAATTTTAATATTCTAAACCTTCTTTGTTATCTCCATCCATCAGGGGAATGATTTCCTCTTTCACCACACCCTCCTCGATGTGTTTCTTAGGTTCTTAAATAAAAAATAGATATATATATATATTAATACGAATATTTTTAAGATTATTTTATTAATTTTAATATACATAATAATTTAAATTAAATATACATTTACATTAAATGTATATTTAATTATATTTTTTATAGAACATTAAAAATAATTTTATCAAAATAACTTAAAATGATTTTAATAATGATTTACATTTTTTCATAACAAATTGAAGCTTAATTTATAATGCAATACGGTTCAATTTTTTATGAAAAAATATATTAAATTAAATATACATCAAAATTAATAAAATCAACATAAAAATTATAAGAATTAACAATATCTTCTTTTGTGTATATAATTTTGTCACTAAACAATTTATACTCACTTCTCTTTCCTTTTTCAAGTAAGATGCAAAGGATGAGGAGTAGTCCGGTCTCAAACGCGAAAACGACCAACGCTCCAATGAGGACCATCATGATTGAAGACTTCTCCAAACGAACAGTGGATCTGAAATAATTATTTTTTGAAAACTTATTTGCAAAATTTTGAATTAGCACGAATTTAACTAATAACTAAAACTTTTACCATTAAATTAAATTAAATGATTTCAATTGTAAATTATTTAAATTGTAAAAATATTAATGTTAACATACCCATTTGTTGTCAGGTTGAATAGTTTATCGAACTCCTCGAATGCGTCGTGCTCGAGAAACTTGACATCTTCAGCATCCATCAACTTTCTGAATATTAACGCACCCATTTTCCGTTCGAAATCATGAAGTCGTTCTCTGAAGGCTTCATCGATTAGGCGGTACATGGATGGCGTTATTTTCAATTCAAAAGTTGTTGTCTCTGTTGCTGTTTTCGGTTCTGATGTTGTTGCCTGATGTTCAGTTGTTGTCTTTGGTTTTCTTGTTGTTGTTGTTGTTGCAGAATTTTCAGTGGTAGTCAATGACGTCAACAACAATGACGTTGTCAATTCAGTTGATGTTGTCGGCTGTTGAGTTGTTGTTGTTGTAGTTGTTGTTGTCGGTGTTGTTGTTGTAGTTGGTGTTGTTGTTGTAGTCGTTGATGTTGGCAATTCAGTTGTTGTTGTTGTAGTCGTTGTTGTTGTAGTTGTTGTCGGCAATTCGGTAGTAGTCGTTGATGTTGTCGTAGGCAATTCAGTTGTAGTAGTCGGTGTTGTTGTAGTTGTTGTCGGCAATTCGGTAGTAGTCGTTGGTGTTGTAGTTGTTGTTGGCAAATCAGATGTAGTTTTCAATTCGGTTGTTGTTGTTGGCAATTCAGTTGTTGGCTTATCTGTTGTTGTTGTCGTTGAATTCGCCTCATCCTGTTGCGAGTCCTCATACTCAGCATCCTTTTCTTGTCCTTTTCTTGACGATTCATCCAATGTTGCTGTTGTAGTTTCCGATGACAGCAACAGCAAATCAGATGAATCATTCTGAATGGCATTCTGAGTTGTTGATGTTGTTTCAGGTTCAGCAGTTGTTGTTGTTGTTTCAGGTTCGGCAGTTGTTGTTGTTGTAGTTTCAGGTTCAGCAGTTGTTGATGGTGAAGTCGTTTTCAGCAGAGATGGTTGTTCAAAAACTGCGAAACCATTCCCCGAGAAATCATAGTAGACTTCATCATCGAATGCGAAAGAACAGGACAGAAAAGAAAACACACACAACACTATTTTTATGTTCATTATTGTTTTCAAGAAAAGACTTTCAAAGATCAAAATTCAATGAGATTTTTTTGGCAGATAATGTTTTTTTCTACCTTTTCTCTTTCAGAGACAACTTTTTTGAGTTCGTTTAGCTCCTTTTTTATTTCCTGATGTTGCTTTATATCTTCATAAACCTTTTTTCTTTCACCACTTTGATTCTTACTTTGATCACCTTTGTTTTCAAGTATATTTTTACATTAATTCACAAATATACTAAATATACTACGAATTATCTATTACTATTTAAATGAAAATTTAAAATGTATCTTAATATATTTAAAAAATAAATTATTTCAATTATATTCTTGAATTATTTCTATCATAATTAAAAATACTTGAAAACATTTCAAAACGAGTTGTTTACTTGTTAAATTCAAATCACTAATTGCGCTTTCAAATACTTCGACGGTTTGGTCAAGATTTGTGTACGTCAAAAAATTTAGGAGAAGTCGTTAAAAAATAATTAGGTGTTACAAAAAATATCTACGAACGAAATGGACCTAACAAATATAGAAAATTTCAGTACTGAAAAAGATGACACTAAATGTATAAGATTTCTTAAGAGGAAATTTAAATGTGTAATTATTTATATGTTATTGGTTATATCACTAATTCAGTTAATAGTAATTATATGTGAAAAAATGGATGATAAGTATTTGAATATAATTTTAGAAAAAATAATGTCTAAAAATCAAACTATTTAAACGCCCCAAAAAATATGAATAAGTTTCTTTCAATAAGTTTCTTTGAAAGAGAGCAAAATTATTGTGAAATTTTGAGAATATCAAATTTCGAAGAAAGACAATATTTTAACAAAATAATTATATTCATTATTCATTACATTATTATTTTTACGTTCAAATATTTACCGAATGAAGTTATTTCAAATCACAGACACTACGCACTGAATTTAATGGTTTGCTTTTCAATATCTCATTAAAAACTTCCAACTTTTGAATCCGGCTTAACATGTTTTTTATCAATTTTTGCACATTTATTATATCTGATTTATATGTAAAGCCATTTCATCAATTAATTCAGTCAACAACTCTGTGTATTCTTGTAAAAGTCTTTCCATTTCAGTTTGTAATTCATTTATACGTTCACGCAATAAAATTTCAATAACTTTATTAAGCATCTCTTTTTTTTGTGAATTTGTTTCATTTTCTGATAGTTGTCTGCATTTTCTGATCATTCGATCTAAGTCAAATGTCATTTTCAATATTTTTAATAAATTTGATAAAAATAGGCAAAAACTTCAAAAAACCGATAAAACATCCACTTTTCTTTATGTTCACATCTATTCTGTGCAAAATCAGAAGAAAAATTGAGGATTTTCTCTTTTTATTTGTTTATCTTAGAATTAAACAAAAAAACAGTCTATATTGGGTTGCTATTTAAAGTTGGTTAAAATGTTAAAATGGTTTTGAATCCTACTTGACGGTTTCATCAACTTAAAACACTTAACGTTAAATTAGGTTCAAATCACCTCATCTCATATTTTTGTATCCAGCTTGACTAGTTTCTTATCAAAGTTTGCATATATTGTCAATTTCAAATTATTCTATCTAAATCCAAAGTCAGTCAATTTTCAATGAATTTATTAAAAAATCAAATAATTCAGTAAGAAATATGAAACTTGCAGAAAATGTATCAAATGTGCAAAATTTCATCGTTTCTGAAGTGTTTATGTTAGAAATAAACGAAAAAGCATGCTATATTGGGTTGCTCTTTAAACTGGGTTAAGATTTTTCTCGAGGAGCAAAAACGTTTTTCCAGAGATTTTTTCCTCTTTTTTTTCGTTGTTTTTCATTGAAAATCATTGAATTTTCGTCAAAAATGTATATTTTCACCCAATTTTCGGGTGCAAAGCACCCGAAATTGGGTGAAAATATACAACAGGTGAGTCCTCTGTAAAAGGGATGCAAAATGGCACCAAAAGCATAAAGCTTTTTTTTGGTACCACAATC
>JAIXOW010000238.1 GCA_027486615.1 Oxalobacteraceae bacterium
ACATTTGAGGTTGAGATAGCGAAAAATTGTAACCTTGATTGAGTAACGTGTTGAACGGTTCCTGGCGCATTATAAGATGCTCTGCTCGTTGAATTATGCTGTTTATGAGGTGCGGTTGAGTGTAGAACATCTTATGGCAGCCAAATTGTGTAGATATGATTTTCTGAAGCGTCTTGTTGGTTGCTGTGTGGATGTAGACATCCAGTTTCGTGATGTGTTTGACTGTTCCTGTGTTTTGTGGTGTCGGTGGAATTTTTGCTTTGGAGGGAGATAAGGCTCGTGGTGGTGATGTATATGTTGGCTTGCCTTCCGATGGGTTCTCTAGTAATTGTAAATTCTTTCCACCAGCTGGAGGTGGGGTGTCTGTGTCGTCGTCATCGAAGTACAGTATTAGGGTGTCGGTGTCGTCCTCGAGGAGGTTGGCGTCTTTGACTGGAGTAGGTTTCTTGCGAGAGGATTGAGATGCCATGGCTGTAAGTTTTGAATAAAAATAGAAGAGAATTGAATATAATTGACTGTGAGATGCTGCATTTTGTGTTTGTGTGTGTGTGTGTGTTAAAAGTTGGATTGATCTATTTTTGTTGGACGATGTTGGAGCAGAGGATCTGTTATTCCATGGTGAATGTCGGCGTAGGTGACTGTAGATTCTCGTTCCTTCTGTCTGGAGTTGTGCTGTTGGTGCAGTTTCTGTTGGTCTCTTCTTAGCTGCTGGAATTGGTCATCCGTTAGTGGTTGTACATTCTGTTTCTTCGGCAAGGGGATATTTTCTGAACGTTGTAAGACTTCCTGTTGTCTGATGATTCTGTTTTCTGGAGGTCCATCTAGATCCGGATAGGTTTGTTCACGGAGTTCTAGTTGTTTGGCTGACATGTGAGTGGGTGCTGTGTTCGACCTCTGACTGGAGAAATTAGAATAGAATGATTGAAATGGTTGACGAAGTGTTTGCAATCTTGAAGCTGGAGGTGCTGATGGTAAATCTGCGAATTCTGAGATTGTCTCCGGTTCTCGAAAAGCTAGTCTTGGTGCCTGAGGTGGATCTTGGGATTTCTTGCAACAATTGATTTTTCTTCTGCAGAAGTAGATGATCAGTGCAATAATGGTGCATACGATGACAATTATGACTACTTGACTGGTGTTTGCTGTTACTGTCGCTGGATGGAATCCGTCTGTTAGCTTTTGAGTGAAATCCACAATATTTTCTTGTGCTAGTAGTTGTTGAATCCTGGGAATGTTGGCGAAGACAGGCATATTGTCAATTTTGACAACATCAATTGTTGGTTGCGGTTGTTGGTAGATTTCGCGAAATAGCTGAGTTCCAATAGTTGTGACATTTTCTGCTGACTGTGGAGTTTGATGAGTGGTTCCGTCTGGAAGTGTGAGCGAGCATGAAGATGCGATGTGATGAATTCCGAAACCGTTCAATTTGATGGTTTGATCTCTTCTTTGACTTTGTCCTGGAGCTGGCTGGCAAGTGATATACACTTGTGTTGGTGCTGGTGTTGAATAGATCATAGTTCCGTCGAAGAAGAAAAATCTGGGGATTTGTGGCAGCACTGTTTGAGACAGTGGGCAAAATTGAGAATCTTTGATGTATGTTGTGGCGATGCAACTGATTTCGCTATGAATCGGAGTTATGGCAGTGTTTGATGAACATCTTGGTGGTTTGTCAAGGCATGCTGCTAGTTGTAGGTCACTCAAAACTGTGAATTTGTCTCCGTCGTTGTTGATAGCGATATGGTTGGAGTCGAGATTTGGCATGAAGGTTTCGTTGTTCATAAATACTGGCAATGCTGATACAGTATACAGGTTGAATTGCTTCTTGTCATCTATGATTGGAACTTCTAGATAGAATACAATTGTGCCGTCTTCAATGGTGACTGTGGTTTTGACTGATTCGAGGTCGTGAGATAATTTGATATTCCGGATTCTCTGTGCGTCTTGAACTAAAAGATCCAAATCTTTCTGTGGCAATACGTAAGGTGAAGTTCGTCCATCTGCTGCTGCTATAAGTGCTGTGGTATATTTGAGGAGAGTTAGTTGTGAAATTGTTTTAAGCTGTTCATTGAGGGCCTTGAGATCCATTGCCATTGTGATGGATGTGACTCCTTCGAAACTTCCCATGATAGTCATTTCGAATGATTGGAGTCTGTCGATGACGTTGTTGATGACGTTGGTTGTCTGGACATGATTGATTCTCAAATTGTTGAGAGCTATGGCATGTTCTTTCAGGACCTTAATATGCATTTCGTTGATAGCTGATGTGTCTGTAGAGGATGTTTTTGAAAATGATGTAGAAACTGCTCCTAGGGCGAAACCAATAGAACTTCCGGCTAATGCGGCAATTGCAGGTGCTATGAGTGGAATTGCTCGTTTGTGACGGTTTCGTGGTGTGTTGATGGATTTCCTGTCTTCTGTGTTTGATTGATCTTCTTCTTCTGATTCATCGGATTCATCTTCATTGGTGTTGTATTTGAATTTGTCGGATACGTTATTGGAGAGGATCTGTTTGGCAAAAATGGATTTTTCTTTGTCGTCAAGGAGAGATGTATCAATGTTCTTGGTCTGTTGGAAATGCTGTTGTAAGATCTTGTCGAGTACCTCGGTTTGAAGATGATCTATGATTCTCTTGATTTGCATGTGAAACTTGTGGGGTTGTTTTTCACCTTTTGCCAGGTATTTCTTGAGAAGTCCAAATACATCTTCCTTTGCTTTGCTGAGATGTCGATCTACCCTTTGAATAAGTGATGATTTGCGCAGTAGTTTGAATAGTTCAACTCTCTGGCCTTGTTTTGCCATCCAGTCCGGAAATGATAATTCATTGTACTGCTTTTCAATGTGAAATTGCCATATGGTGTGCATGAGAAT
>JAIXOW010000392.1 GCA_027486615.1 Oxalobacteraceae bacterium
AGAAAATTCGTCGATTATATTGAGACAAAAAAATCGTCCACTGTCCATTTATGATTAAGTCAGAAAAATTGTCGCCGACCCCCATACCTCCAAAAAATCGTCGACAAATGCACCTCCTCCTGCACAGTGGGTAGTTTTGGCAATAAAGTACTAAAATTTACAATCAACTTCAAAAGACCAGTTGATGTTGTGCTTTATGCAAAACACACTTCACAGGCAGTTTTAATAAGATGAGGAAAATCCTTCAGTGAAATATTCACATTTTTAATGGTTTTTCATACTTTGTTTCATAAAAGTAAGCAGCATCTATGTATATGGTAAAGGTCATATCTTATATTATATACTTAAGTTCAAAGTCAAATGCGCGCAAATGCCCTGTATTACATACATAAAAGGTCAAAACAGCCTTTGCGCTTCAGCCATTTTCTTCCCTGAGTTATATACATTCAACTTCAAAGACATACTTTTTACGCTCCTCCTCCATTTTCCATTTTATAAAGAAACATTGAAAGTTTGCGCATTTGGCTTTGTCGACCCGCGTAGAAAGAGACTTTCTAATATAATATTGAACTTTCCGGTTAGTTATAAGTGAACAAAACGCTAAAATCATGTCTTTATCGCAAAAAATGTTCAATATTGATGTATATATTGATATTTGTACAGTTGGTGACTATAAACTTGCAGTTTATCCTAATTATTTGCTTTTTGGTAAAGCTGTGTTTGATTCTCATTTACAACGAGTTAAATTTCAAAATAACAATACAATTAAACTAACAGAACCTATTTTTGCTCCATTTTTCATCTTTCTTCAAAAATCATTCAAATTGTTTGAAAATGACGAACAAAAAGTGACTTTAATATACAGTGAAACCCCTATAACTGACGATTTGAACTTATTACAAATAAAAAACTGTCTCTTTTACAATGCTGAAGGTGAAAAGAATAATCGAATCATTGTAATTACTTCTACTTACAGTAGTAAAAATATAGTGTACAAACTTAACTATCAAGCTTTTTGTGAACTGTGTGAATCATTTAGTTCCTTGTTTTTTAAGACTTATTGTTATACACCTGTCCAAAATACAGTAATTGAGCATTTTGTTCATCTTACAAGTGTTAGTGACATTAAAAAGAAGCAATTAAAAGACTTTATTCAAATTATAAGACATCAAAATGTGTTGGATTTAATGCCCAACGAAGTTTTACAAATTTGTAATTTGATAGTTCGGCACCGCAAAATGTTATCATTGTGGCGGCATTTTGCCGTCCTAAATCCTCGGTATCAAATAACCGCAGAAAAACATGCTCCTATTCAGGAATGTAAGTTTGATAAACATATTTTTCCATGGAAAATTACATAATTTTTTATTGAGTTCAATTTTTGGAAACAACTTTGTGTACACGAAACTATCTTTTTCTCTAAAAATGAAGGGGCGGGCGTGCGGCGTGCGAGTAAAAATCATTACTCTCTATCCAAAACCTTGTCTAAAATACAGTAAACCCCAAAAACAAAACAAAAAAAGCAAAAAAAAAATTTGACTTTACTGGGAATTGAACCGGGGTCCTAGCTATTAGCATATAAAATGAGTGGTAACTTAATCATTTGAGCTATTCCTCCCATTATATTAAAGAGGGTAAAAGTTAAGAATATAAAGTACACATCAAATTTTTATGCTTTACTGTATCAAATGCAGAGTTATTGACCTCATTTTGGGAAAAGAAAGAAACAGTTTCCTCCCTTGAGCTAGCTTTTTCCAGTTCTCTTATCGCGAATAGCGAACCGCGAACCGCAAGCTGCCTTTCTTTGTGTACATACATACACACATACATACACACACACATAAACTAACATACATACACACACACATACACATACACACATAGAAAGAAAAGCAGTTTTATCCAGTTTTTGTATGTACAGCATATTGCTAACGCTTTGCTAACGCTATTCAGTGTGTGTGTGTGTGTGTGTGTATGTATGTGTGTGTGTGTATTATAAACAATATTCTAACATGTGTTCAACATGACTAAAAACATGTGTCCAAAAAACACAATTTCAGCAATAAAATTGCAAGTTTCGCGAACGATTATCGCGATGTTCATGGCGATAAAAGCGATGTTCATGGCGATAAAAGCGATGTGCTTCGAAAAATTGTTTGTTTTAATTGTAAATAATTTTATTTGTACATTATTAACTCAAAAAAACTAAAAAACATTGCAATTTAAATAAAGGAAAAATAATACTTTTTTCACTAAAGTGGCAACCCTACTCTAAAAGTGGCAACACTACTTTTTTCTTTTCCTCCACATGGTTGCCATCCGACCAAAATTAGTATTTAAAACTTAAACTTATTTTAATAAAAATACATACAAATAAACATCTTAAAATTAAAACAAACAATTTCTTAAAGCACATCGCGTTTATCGCCATGCACAACGCAATAATCGCTCGCGAAACGGCTAATCTTATTGCTGAAATTGTGTACTTTGGTCATACAAAAATGGACACATTTAAAAATTTGTTTGTATTTATGTTTAAAATGTATGTAAAAAAACAAAAGAATTGAA
>JAIXOW010000406.1 GCA_027486615.1 Oxalobacteraceae bacterium
AAACTCAAAATTTTATTAGTTTTGAAATATTTTTAAGTTTGATCTGCATGGTTTTTATCTGATTTGATTTTTTGATTTTGTTTATTAATGACTCAATATGGTTACAAGTACAAATATACACATAACACATTTTTAAAGAGTCATGTACGATGACATAATTACGAAAATAGAAAACAGAACATTCACAATGACAGAAGTGAATTTTGTATTATACGTTTTTTACATTCCAGTTTATAACTTTCCAAACTTAAATCCATCCATTTTTTATCGACAACATTTGTTATTGAATGTAATCTGTTTTTCACCAAGTTTAGACCAACCTTGTACTTGTTTTCCTTAACAAATGAGAGTCTCACGTTTCTCCTATCATTTAAGGTCACAGATTGAATTTCTTGCGGGGCAGTTTTGATTGCGTGAAAAAGGTTCATAGATGTTTGATAAATTGAGAATATTTTTGGGGTTGATCTGCAGAATTTCTTGTGCAAAGCTACATGTGACAAATTCTTATCTACGATTTTAAGGACTTGGCCTGAGTGGGAGAACAGTTTTTTAAACAAATTTTCTTTCAGGTTTGGTAGCAACCAAACCATTGATGCATAATACAATTTTGAGAACACATTTGCAGTAATTAATTTTATCATTTCAATCTCGGTAAAATAGCACCTCAAGGTTTTAAGTGCGTGCAGACTTTTTCTTGATTTCATAATAGCTGCGTCAACATGTATTTCCCATGTTAACCTGTTATCAAAATGTACACCTAAAACACACATTGAATGTTTTGATTTAACTTCTATGTCATTAATTTTGATCACTGCTTTGCTTGTATCATGTCTATGGAACACCACAATCTCTGTCTTTTCTATATTTACTTTCAGTCCAGAGCCGGACATCCAATGCTCGGCTTCGATCATCCGTTCTTCAAGTTCTTTCACCGCCGCATTTTTGCACTTGTTTGATACCACCTGGTAGTTGTCGTCCGCGTATGTCAGTATTTTCTTCTCAATTACTAACGGTGCCACATAATAGTTGAAAAGTACAGGTCCCAGAATTGATCCCTGACCCGACCCAAAATCCACTGCGTAATATTCCGAGCAAGTTGATCCCACCTCCACATAGGCGACCCGATCTTTAAGCCAAGCCGTGATGAGTTGTATGACGTCATTAGGAATTCCCATAATCTTCAACCTTGTTAACAACAAGTCCACGTTCAATACGTCAAAGGCAGCCGTCAGATCCATGCTGGCAACAGCTACGTAGTGGTCTTCATCCATAGCCTTTGCGATGATATTTTGAAGCGCTAACGCTGCTGTTGTTGTACTTCTATTCTTTTTGAAGCCGTGCTGCATTTCACCGCTCATGTCCGTACCTTTCTGTTTTTCAATCTCCAGTAGTCTTGAAAGAACAAGTCTCTCAAAAATCTTTGACGCAGAACACAAATTGGCAATTGGACGATAGTTTCCTATTTTGCTTTTATCTCCTTTCTTGTGTAGGGGTAGGATTCTTGCAGTTCTCCACTTTTCTGGTATTGATTTTTGTTGATAAATTAGATTGAAGAGGTCACAAAACGCTGGAGCCAAAACTTCCGCGCCATCTTTTAATATACGAACTGGAATATTGTCAAAACCATAACATGTTTTGTCCTTTAGGTTGTTCATGGCTTCTTTAACAGCTTGCAGCGTAAAAAAGTTTTTATCCGGGGCCCTTTCTTGGAGCTGACCGTTGTTGATGTTTGGATTTATTCTTGCTTGACTCGTTATCGTTTCAACTTTCCGTCTAAAGAAATCTGCAAACGCTTGTGCTTTTGACCCATCCTCTGTGAAGTGTAGGTCTCCATTTGATAGTGTTGCCGGAAATGTTGTTCTGGGTTTATTTTCTGCCAATCGATAGCCATGCCAAAGTCCCTGTATACCACCAGCCAAGATTGTGTCTCTTATTTTCTTCTTCCTTGCTTCCCTCTCGATCATCCGTATCTTTTTTGATAATTCTTTGCAACGTTGAAACAGCGGTGCACTTTGACGTCGTTTAGCATTCAAAAACAGGTTTTTTCTCTTCCTTTTTAGGTTTGTGATCGACACTGGTTCATAACACTCGGTGCGTATGGTCTTTTCTTCAAGTGGAACCAATTTATCAAACACGACCATAATTTTCTGCTCCAGTGCATCATAGAAGTCTTCAACCTCAATGCATTTTACTGCCCAATCCTGCTGTGTCAAAGTGCTCACTAGTTTTTCTTTCGTGTAGTCCCTCCAGTTTCTTATTAGAGTTTTTCTTGCACGTGTTTGTATTTTTGACGAAAGAGTTACCAGAATTGGACAATGATCACTTGTTATTACAGATAGTTCCGATATCGTATCGATTAGTCCATTGTTGTTTGTATAGACATGATCTAGCACGGAAGTTTTTAGCGTTCCACGATCCATTCTCGACCAAGTGGGAAAGTCAACTAATTGAAGAAGCTGATGACGTGTTTCCGTTTCCTTCCAAAGTTCGTATAGCCTAGAGTGATGATAGCTCGGGTCTCCACGCCTGTTATGATCCAGGTTGAAATCGCCCAAGATTACTGACTTTTTTCCTTTGTGCAAAAGTTCTTCTATGACCCCAATTTGGTCCACAAAAGCGGAGTGGTGATCTAATTTCGTTGTTAATTGGTACGTTCTATAAACTGATGCAATGCAGATGTCCTGTTTTGGAAGGAACATTGCAATTACATGCGAATCACTGTCTTCGACATCTAGCATTCTTTGATATGCTACAGTGTTGTGTATATACATTAATGTTCTCTTTTTAAATGGTGTAGATACGGTTTCAATTTCTAAGGAGTAATTTTCCATCTCGTAAGCATCGGTATCTTCTTCGTTCATAATCTCGACTTCTTGCAGACATAAAATATCGATTTGATTTTTAACTAGCAGTTCTTTTATTATTGAAATTTTGCACCTGGCGCCGAGGCATACATTCCAAGTACAAATTTTCATTGGTTTATCAGTTTTTTGTTGCATTGGTTTCGTTCCTTGGAAGGCTTGTTGATCTTGTTTTCCTTGTCGTTTGTATTATCTTCCTATCTGGTGCTGTTGTCTTCTTCGTGTCCCTTTCCTTGCCGATTGAGAGCTCCTTCTGTTTGTTGGCGTTCGTTCCATCAGGGGTTTGGGTGCTCCTTCCGCTTGAGACTCGTGATGCCGTTTTAGCCTTAGGGGCCTCGCCCGGGCTGAAATCGTGTAATCTCTTGTAATTTGGTTTTTGATTTGTTGCACTCTGTTCTCCACTGGTGTGGGCCATTTCCTCGTCCGTGTCACACACCGTTGCCGCATCCGATGAAGATTCGGACATGGAATTGTCCGGTGAGGGTTGACCCGAGGTCCCAGGGGGGTGTCCTGAGACGGTATCTGCCAAACTTGCTTGTTCTGTACCCGTGGCGAGAGCTTGAACTTCAAGAGTGCTGAAACTTTTGACGATTGCTTCCGCTTCCTCTCGTTGTTTTTGTCTTCGTTCTTGCTCCCTCTCATGGGCGGCTTCGTTGTTGGCAACGTTTCTTTGGTGTAGATCTGCGTTTGACAGTCTCCAATCCGCGATCCGGCCCACCCATTTGCCAAAAAGTTCGTCCTCCAGCTCCGAGTTTATCATGAACCTATCCAGGTAGGTCATCCAGTCTTCTTGTTCATTGTTGCATGCCTGTCCAAGGTGACCACGAGTGTAGCACTTGGTGCATAGTTTCGGTATTCCTTTGTAGTAGATCCTGATCTTTTTTCCATCGATGGGAAGGAACTGAG
>JAIXOW010000235.1 GCA_027486615.1 Oxalobacteraceae bacterium
CGATTCACGTCGTTCAAAAGAAAGAAATGTATCAAGGCTGGTGGCCAGAAAAGTTCCAAGGCCGTATGGGTGGCGCATTCGTTCAAGCTGACATCCAAGCAGCACGTGACTTCAACTACCTCGAGTTAGATGGTGAATATGATCTGTTTGGCGATGGCACTGTACGTATCATCCCAACTCCAGGTCATACCATTGGCCATCAATCGTTGAAAGTGAAATTGCCTAAGACTGGCACTGTCATCATTTCTCAAGACGCAGTCTGGATGCAAGAGAACTTAGACGGCTACGTTGCTGGTTTAAACTTTAGCGTAACTGCTTACATGGACTCAGTGAACAAACTGAAAATGATGCGTGATATCGAAGGCGCACAAATTCTGATGTCTCACGATGCACCACAGTTCGCAAAAATGGGCGACCGTTGGCATAAATAAGGCGAGAATAAGCGCCCTTAAAAGCCCCCTTCATCGGGGGCTTTTTTAATCCTGCATGTGTTATCTTGCGTGCATTCTGAAGTTAAAGTGGGCTGTAATGATTCAACTAGAACACGTCACTAAGCGCTATGGTTCAAAAACCATTATTCATGACATTTCGTTTGATGTAAAAAAAGGCGAGATCGTTGGCTTCCTAGGCCCAAATGGCGCGGGCAAAACCACCACCATGCGTATGATTGCTGGCTTCACCACGGCTAGTACTGGCAGTGTGCGTGTTGCTGGTTACGACATGGCGACAGAAAATAATGAAGCTGCAAAAAAGATAGGATACTTACCTGAACAACCACCTCTCTATGATGTGCTTGATGTCAGTTCGTATTTGCGCTTTGTAGCACGAGCCAAAGGCATTAGCTCAGCACGTATAGCCAGTGAACTTGATCGCGTAATGCAAGCTTGCAGACTCGAAACCGTCACCACCAAAGAAATTTATAAACTCTCTAAAGGCTATCGTCAGCGTGTCGGTTTGGCACAAGCTTTGTTGGGTGATCCCGATGTGTTGTTGCTTGATGAGCCCACAGCAGGTTTAGATCCAGGCCAAATACAAGAAACACGTGAAGTGATTCGCAATGTAGGTAAAGAACATGCTGTACTGTTATCTACCCACATCCTGCCTGAAGTCACACTCATCTGTCAGCGTATAGCGATTATTAATCATGGTCGTATATTGGCAGTGGGTTCACCACAAAGCTTACAACGCGCTGCTGAAGAAACAAGTAGTGTTGTGGCAGAAGTCAGTGGTGAAGAAAGTAAAATCCACCACACACTAAATGGTGTTGACGGCATCACTAGCATAAGCATCAAGCCTTTAGCTGCACGCCCAGGTATGTTGGGTATAGAGTGTCAGGTGACTGCGGATGAACATATAGAAGCACGTATAGCTCGCGCCATAATTCAAAGTGGTGAATTACATAAACTAGAACGTCGCCAACCCACACTAGAAAATATTTTCTTACGCTACATCGGTCATACAGGTGCTGACACCAGCATCACTGAACCAGTAGGAGTCGCTTCATGAATGCATTAACTGGTTTACGCGCAGTCTATTTCAAAGAAATACTGACCTACTTCCGTTCACCGATTGCTTACTTTGTCATCGCTGTGTTTTTATTAGGCACTGGCTTCTTCTTCACTTACAACATATTTTTAAGTGGCGTAGGCACGATGGATCAAACTTTTCAGAACATGGGCATCTTGACGATTGTTTTAGTGCCTGTTCTAACTATGCGTTTGTTTTCAGGTGAATACACAGGTCGCACCATGGAATTACTCGTCACTCTGCCACTACAAAACTGGCAAATCGTATTGGGTAAATATTTCGGTGCTGTCTCTATGCTCTTCATGATGACAGCGACTAGCTGCATCAATCTGATTCCACTTTACTTATACGGCAATCCACAGACACCAAATATTCTGGCTGGCTACATAGGATTTCTGTTGCTCGGCATGAGCTGTATCGCAATAGGTCAGCTTTTCTCTGCATTGACTGAAAATCAAATCGTTGCAGCACTCATTACTATTCCTGTGTTGTTAATGTTTTGGTTTGTCGGTCATTTGCAAAGCTTGCAATCCTCTATTTTGCTGCGTGATTTGTTTTCACATATGTCTTTTGCTTTGCACTACTCAGATTTTATTCAAGGTTTATTACGCAGCGAAGCCGTCGTATTTTTCCTTGGTGTGAGTGCGATTGCCCTCACCCTTAACAGCAGCTATCTGCAGTGGCGTCGATAACATGGATACTTCATTTCGTTCCGGACTCATACTCATTGCTGGCATAGGCTTACTGATCGCGTCTGCCTTAGCGAATTCACTCTCTGTTAATTCCAATGCAGTAGCCAACATATTGCTGATTGCAGGGCTGATTCTTACTGGTTGGTCAGTTGCTATGCTGCGCACAGAAATTATTGCGCTCTTTAGACAAAGACGTGGTGAGCAGTTGTTAACAACACTAGGCATTATTGCCGTCATCATCGCAGTGATCTGGTTAGCTGCTCTATTCCCTACTCGGATAGATATGACTGCGGATCAACAATATTCGTTGTCACCGCAAACCATCACCATGCTTAAGGCGTTAGATAAGCCTGTACACATTACTTTTTTCCATGACAGAGGAATGCGAGAAACAGTAGAACTGTATGAACAGTTCGCTGTGCAAAACGACAAAATTCAAATCGAATTTTTTGATCCTATACTCAATCCGGCTCAAGCGAAATTGCGTGGTGTGCAATTTGCAGGTACTGCACTGTTCGAAAGTGAAGGTCGTAAACTCACCGTCAATGGTCCGACTGAAACCGATATTGCGAACGGTATTTTGCGTATCACACAATCTAAGCAACAAATCGCTTGTTTTGTTGAGGGTCATGGAGAACCTGATCCATTTAGTTTGGAATCGCATGATCATATGGAAGGCACTGCAGGTCATGCGCACGGCATAGAAACCAAAGTTGTCACGCACGAACAACATGGTATGGCGAAAGCACGTAGTGGTTTAGAGGCGATGAATTACACCGTTGAGAAAATCTCGCTATTACAAAAACAAGCTGATTTATCACGCTGTGACGTCTTAATCGTAGCAGGTCCACAAGCCGCATTGCTGCCAAATGAAATCAAAAAGATTGATGCATTTCTCGATGACGGTGGTAATGCTTTGTTCATGGTTGATCCCTTCATCCCAACCGGATTAGCACCCGTCTTGCGTAAATTCGGTATCGTGCAAGAAGAAGCGATGGTGATTGATGATGCTAGCCATTTCTGGGCTGATCCATCTACACCTGCAGTGACTGATTACAACCGTCATGAAATCACATCTAGACTGCCACTCAGCTTTTTCCCAGGTGTAGGTGTACTCTCACCTACGAAAGAATCGATACCTGGTGTATCGGTTCGTCCTATTATTAATTCTTCTAAAAAGAGTTATAGCAGCTTAGAAAAAACTACTGCTGCTTTTGTCGATGGTAAAAGTCAGCGTGGACCTTTGACTATGATGGCGGTCTCTAATCTCAACTCGAAAGCCGTCGCTTCTGCAAAGGAAATGGTGAAGAGAATTCGTGGAGAAAAAATCGAAGAAAAAGCACCAGATGCAAATCCACGTAAATCTGCACGCATTGCAGTGATTGCAGATGCTGACTTCGCTACCAATTCGTTTTATCACATACTTGGTAACGGCGCTCTGTTCTTAAATACCGTGAATTATTTGGCTGCACGTGAGAATCTAATTGGCTTAGAACCACGTACATTTGATCTGCCTTATGTGAACATGACAAACACACAGATGAAAGCTACTTTCATCATGTCTATCATCTTAATCCCCTTACTCATGGCAGCGATTGGTGCTGCAGTCTGGTGGAGACGTCGATGAGCAGATCACGCAATAAGCTTTTACTGATTTGGATTGTCGTTGCAGGTTTAGCTGCGGCTATTTATGTAGGTGAACGCAAACGTAGTGCAAGCATCAATGCACCTATCGTTAAAGATGAAAAACGTTTATTACCCGCACTCATAGAAGATGTCTCTGGCATAGAGATCATAGCTAACGGAGCTATGCATAGATTCGAAAGAGATAAGCAAGGTGTGTGGTTTTATCATGGCGCACATGATCAAGCTCAAGCAGACCATGGCCATAAAACTGATCCTGCACTCGCTGCTATTATCGATAAAGCTTTCACAACCTTAGGTAGAGCAAGGTGGGAACGCGCTTTACCTTTGGCGGGTAGTGAAGAATTTGGTGTTGCTAGACCCGATTACTTTGTGGCGATTTATTTGCCTAACGCAGTTGAGCCTATAGCACGATATGCCATAGGCACCACCACACCTGATAAATACGGTCGTTATGTAATGCGTGTGGGCGCAGACCATGTAGTGACTGTCGCTGAGTATCAAATCTCTAATTTGCAAACTCTGATCGATACCGTCAGTGCAAAGAAATAGTTAAATCCATCATGCAGGCTGCTGTTCGTTTCATTTTTTTCTTCACTCTACTGATACTCTATCAGACAAGTGCGCTAGCGCATTCAGGTGATGCAACCGGCTTTGCTAGCATACAAGTGCAAGGGCAAATTGTTCGTTATACCCTCACACCAGCGCCAACTTTAAAAATTGATGCTGCTAAGTTAGCAGACACCATCAATAAAAAAATTACGGTTACTGCGGATGGTAAGCCATGTCTTGCTGCTCGTAATACTGGTTTAACGCAAGATTTTCATTGTGATCATGCACCATTAGAACTTAGTGTGCGTGATGATTGCATGAATACTTTAGGCTCAAGCCATCATGTGATTGCACTCATTACTTGGCAAGGTGGCAGTCAATCATTTTCCTTTGCGGATCAAACCCGTGTGGCTGTAATTGGAATCAAGCCTACTACCAGCACAACATCAACTGTCAACACAAGCATGAGTGTGGGTAGTTTTTTCTTCTTAGGTGTTGAACACATCGTCACCGGTTATGATCATTTGCTGTTTCTGCTTGTACTCATACTCTGTGGGGGAAATTTAATTCAGCTTTTAAAAATCATTACTGCTTTCACATTGGCACATAGCATAACCTTAGCTGCAGCAGCTCTGAATATCATCACCTTGCCATCGGTTTTAGTAGAAGCTGTGATTGCTTTATCAATTGCCTATGTCGCATTTGAAAACTTATATCCGCACTTTGCAATTTCACGTCGATGGACAATTAGTTTTGTCTTTGGTCTCATGCATGGCTTTGGATTTTCATCTGTGCTGCGCGAAATCGGTCTGCCACAAGATAATCTCATCTGGTCGCTACTGAATTTCAATCTGGGGGTAGAAGCTGGACAGCTCGCTGCAGTCGTATTAGTCTTACCAGCCCTGTTCTGGCTGCGTAAAACTGCATGGGAAGCCAAGTTGGTACGTGTAGTTTCAGCTGTTGTGATGGGTGTAGGAATTGCGTTATTTATAGAACGTATTATATAAAAACTTTTTAACCAAGCTGTGCGCTTTAAGACTGCATTAATAACATCCCAACTTGCTGTGCTTCTGTAATAGACCATAAGCGCTTAAACGCTGCCTGCATTTCAGCACTTGTTGCTGCACCACCAAAATCTGCTAGTGACAATGCTTTTTTCTCAAGCTCTTCCCGCGTCAAGGTATTGCCTGGATCCCCTTTAGGTTCATCTACTCTGCCTTGCAATGACCGTCCATCCAGGGTTTGTACAGTTACCTTACCTATCCATCGTGCAGGATAAGCGGTGTCCACTTCTTGGTCTAGCGCCATACTGACACGCACTCGAAAATCAGAAATTTCAGGATCACGAAAATATGCTTCAAATTCTTTCACACCTGCCGCTCCATGCACAGCGAGTAAAGCTAACACTGTACCCATAGAAAACTTAGCTTGATGTACAGTGACAGGATTCACTACTGGACCTAAGACATCAATTGCACCTTGATGCACATGCGTGACTACAGCTGCAATATCAGTGGCTTTAAGTTGATGTGCTTGCATGACTTGCAGTAAAGCGTCACCTGCAGGATGCGTGTGACGACAAGCTGCATGAAATTTAAACGAGGTTTCACTGGTTGCCCAACGACTGCCTAAGCGATCTGTCAGCGCTGCTACATTCGCATCATGCGACATACCCGCTGCCATACCCTTAGGGCCCTCTAGAATTTGTTTCGCACCACTAAAACCTTTTTCTGCTAACCATGCAGCAAGCAAACCATCGGATGCTGCTTTGGCAGTATGTAATTGTTTAGAGTCAGCAGCCGTAATTAAAAACTCCCACAAGCCTGCTGCTTGCGTACCGGCTGAACCCATAGCATGATTCATTTTCTCAGGTGTGAGTTGAATCAAACGACCAACTGCAATTGCTGCAGCAACGGTGCCTACTGTGCCTGTGGTATGAAAAATTTTGTAATGTGAACGACCGAGAAATTCACCGATACGTATTCCTGCTTCATAACCTGCCACAGCTGCTGTAATTAAATCTTTGCCTGAAGCGCCTCTATCTTGCGCAACTGCGAGCACCGCAGGAAAAATTACTGCCCCAGGATGAAACACTGAACCGTTATGTACATCATCTTGTTCTGCGTAATGCGAAGAAGCCGCATTCACCATCGCTGCAAATAAAGGTGATGTCTTACGCCGTGAAATTAAAATCTCTGCACGACCAGCATGCGGACCCATGTCATAAGCTAGTGATTCTATCGTTTGAACAGGACGACCAACTTTACCGGCCAAGGCAGAACCAAACCAATCTAAAAACAACTCTTCAGCTCTACGTACAACAGATTCAGGAATATCTTCAAACTGTAAATTGGCTGCGAAATAGGCAAGCTGTGCACTAGGTGTTAAGTTATTGGTCATAGATTGTCCTAATCAAAATGAACGTGGCATACCCAGCACATGCTCAGCCACATAAGAAAGAATCAGATTAGTAGAGATTGGCGCAACTTGATATAAACGTGTTTCACGGAATTTGCGTTCCACATCATATTCCGATGCAAAACCAAAACCACCATGAAATTGTAAACAAGCATTGGCTGCTTCCCATGATGCATCGGCGGCCAGCATCTTTGCCATATTCGCTTCAGCACCGCAAGCTAAGCCTGAATC
>JAIXOW010000427.1 GCA_027486615.1 Oxalobacteraceae bacterium
CAAGAATTATCTGAACAACAGCCAGTAGGACATTTTCACAAGAACTGGTACGACGCAACTAGTCAGGCATTCGCGGTTTTTCTACCGGTGAAATCAGTTGGTGTGATGGGTGATGGCAGGACTTACGAATATGTTGTTGCATTACGAGCTGTGCAAACGCAGGATTTTATGACTGCACATTGGGCACATCTGCCGCATGAATTGTTAGGTCGCGTTTCTAACCGCATCATCAATGAAGTGCGAGGCATTAACAGAGTTGTGTATGACATCTCAGGAAAACCTCCAGCGACCATAGAGTGGGAGTAATATATTTTTGATAATTAAATTTAACGCCCTGTTTTTACAGGGTTTTTTTATTTTAATTAGAAATTTGCATGCGTAAAATGCTATCATTGATAGCAAATATTCGTAAGGAGTATCTACATGGCAAATTTACTAGTACGTGGTGTGGACGAAAACTTAGTGAAAGCTCTGAAAGAGCGTGCAGGTGCAAATGGAACAAGTGCAGAATCGGAGCACAGGAAGATTTTGGAGTCTGCATTATCCAGACCCCAAAAACGCAATTTTGCAGAATCACTTGCTGCCATTCCTAATGTGGGAGTTGATTCTGACTTCGATCGCGTCCAAGCTGGCGGAGATGATAGTGTATTTGATTGACACCAATGTCATCAGTGAGCTACGAAAAAAAACACGAGCAAATCGTGGTGTCATCTCTTTTTTTCAAAAGATAAACGACAGTAAGCAAGAAATTTATTTATCAGTTATCAGCATAGGTGAGCTTAGGCGTGGCGTTGAACTGATACGCCATAGGGGCGATATTGAACAAGCTAAATTATTGGAAAACTGGCTTGAGCGATTATTGTCTGATTACAGTGAAAAAATCTTGGAGTTGGATACGGTTTCAGCCCAGTTGTGGGGAAGGCTGCGTGTTCCGAATCCAGAAAATTCTATCGATAAGCAGATAGCAGCAATCGCGCTAGTGCATGATCTGATTGTTGTTACTCGTAACATCACGGATTTCGATAGTACTGGTGTTGCTACGTTTAATCCTTTTATAGGTTGATAAAACGTAATCGAAAATTTTCTTAAACGTTATTATCGAATTTTATTTTTTTAAAAAACAAGTTATAACCTAAACTAAATCTGGTTACGTTGAAATGATAAGATCGTTGCTCACCTAATATAATATTTTAAAAATAACACCACAGTCCAAGACAGCGCCCTGTAGTCCATTCAATTAAAAAATCCATGAGCAGACCTAGGCCAATTACAGGTAGCCCCACATACAACAAGAACCACATCAGGGCGAAGAGTGTAAGTCTGGGTTCTTCTAAGCGATATCCCATCACAGTTTGGTCTGAGCGTTTTTTTAAAAAGCGTTGCAGCATACTAGTCTCGATTAATCTTGAACTTGCAGGATACTAGCGCAATGAAAGTGCGATGGGAAGACTTGGATTTAACTGCTTGGGACGTAGCACATGCTGCTGCCGCTGCATCATTACAGCAAGATACCGCTTATGGCGTTGCGATGCAGAAGATGGGCGTTCCTGTACTTCGCGCACAAGTTGAAGTGGAAGGTGTCACAGTCGCTTATGCACAGTTTATTGTGAGAAGTTTTGGTCGTCTAGGTGCAGTTGCTCTTTGTACGCGTGGGCCAATTTGGTTAAAGCCACTTTCACTCAAAGAAGAAGCTGCAGTCTATTTTGCCCTTAAAAAAACAATTCCTCTGCAAGGTTTACGTTTCGTTCTCTTCACACCAGAAATACCTAAAGGTCAGCCACATGGCATGCATCCATGGCGACGTGTAATGACAGGCATGTCTACCGTGATGATTGATCTCACGCCATCCATGGAAGAATTGCGAGCACAATTAGATCGACGTTGGCGTCATCGATTAGTGGGTGGTGAAGCTTCAGAAATGACTGTTCATAAAGTGGGAACCAATCCTGGACAATTCAGATGGGTGCTGGAAGCAGAGTTGCAGCAGCGTAGTGACAAAGGTTTAGAAGGTTTACCTTTGGAGTTCTTCGAGCACTATGTGGCATCAAGACCTAACACAGCTAAAACTATACTCACATTGCGTGCTGATGTGGGTCGTGATCGTATAGCAGCCATGATGTTTTTAATTCATGGTGAAGCAGCCATCTACCATGTTGGCTGGACCACAGAAAAAGGGCGCGATTTGCATGCGCACAATCTTATTCTCTGGAGGGCAATGGAAGAGTTAAAGTCGCGCGGAATTCGCCGTCTCGATTTAGGTGGTGTGAATACTATACGCAGTGCAGGTATTGCACGTTTTAAAATGAGTACAGGTGGTGATGTACTAACATTGGCAGGAACTTATTTCTGATTTTTTAAAAATACACTTTATCTAGATTTTACCAACGACCTCTACCATGTTCACGTCTCCAACCATGTCCGCGGTGATCGCGATAATGTCGTGGACCATATGAATAAACAGGCGGCGGTGAATAATAAATCTGAGGTGAAGAGTAAATAACTTGTGGTGGGTAATAAGTCACAGGAGGCGCAAACACTACTTGGGGTGGATAAACATACTGTGGTTGTGAGAGTTGAACAGTTGAGTGGCTGTGATTTGAGAATTGACTAGCAATCACGGCACCGAGCACTACGCCACCGATAATATTTTCTGCATCGCCTGCTTGAGCGCCAAATGAGAGGGATGTAAGCAAACTTACTATAACAACTTTTGATTTCATGACTGTCTCCTAATTAGTTAGTACGTCCTCAGTATAGACATCATGATTGGTGAGTAAAGTACAAGAGTGTGACAACTTGTAACTGCAAAAAGCAAAGACTTTTTGTGAGTTCTTAGGGGTTGGTACTAAACATTAAATTAATCTTTTTGCATTTCCCTTCATAGCGTATCGTTGACGACTTATGCTTCCTGAACACCTCAATATTGGTTGGGTTTTTGCTGATTTTGACAGAATGCATGTAGTCATATCCTTCTACCGTTTTTCCACTCGCCTTTAAAAACCAGTTTTTATGGTTACTTAAATCTTCAATATTGTGTTGAGAAGTCTGATTTTTACTTGAGATTAATAACTCAGTAATTGCCGGTCCTTCAATTTCAATTGCGGACAAAGGACTTTCAATTATTGCAACAATAATTTGCTCACTGAACTTAGGTGGCCACACGCTATCTGAGGTCGTGCCTTTAACACTGCATTTAAACGCTTGATCAGCGAATGCAGATGAATAAATTATAAAAAAAATAATTCCTATGATTGTTCTTATCATTTTAGAAATTTAATTGTTATGAATGAGTATCTCATTACCTTCTTTGTTAGTTATCTTAACTCTGTTTCTAAAATCATCTATAAAACATCTGCGAAAGACGTTTGAATTTTTAGTTAAGCCACATTCAGGATGCAAAATAGTCAAACTGCAATAAGCGGCAAAGATAGTTAGTGCGGCAAGTGATAGTGCGGCAAGGCTTTGCCGCTGGCAATGTGCTATCTCGATTAAAAGTAAAAAGTCAGCATCAATAGCAACGCCTTCTTAAGTGATAACGGCTTATTTACTCTGAATGCCCTAGCAGGATTTTTGCTTAGTAGCGATCAGCTTCTTATTTAGATCTAATGTTATTAATAGAATTTTAATAAGGGTTTGATGATTAAGGCTGGTCTGAATATTGCTTAGATGAGATGGAGGGATCGCGTTTCGATGTATTGCTAATTAACTTTTTATTAATTTGATTGCCAATTAATCGTAATAAAGATCATAAGATTAGTTTGTTTAATTGCTAAATAGTTCGGGTATATTGCAAACGAGACATGCAGGCAGAGTAGTGTGGATAAACTAAATTAGTTATTTTTTCTGCATGATGATTAAATAATGACTGCTAATTGGAATATGAAATCAGTTTGCTTTGCAATCTGATGGTATTAACCACTTGTTTGTGAGGACCCCATTTTTTGACCTCATTGCCAAAAGATATGAATCATCCCGGTGGAGTTCGAATTGAATCGAGTCCGGCAGACACTGACAGCTTGCTGCAGTCGCTGCTATGGATTTGCGATAGCTATGGCGTAGAAAAATCTGTCGCCTCATTCATGGCAGGTTTGCCAAGTACCAATCGACTGTCGATAGAGCAGGGCATGCGCTCGCTTGAAGCTTCTGGATTTGCGACCAAGCTTGTTAAACGTGATGCCAGCATCTTCCCGAATGAATTACTGCCAGTCGTTGTAATGACTAAAACGGGTGGCGCGCTTATTTTAAAACAGCGCATACAGTCTGATAAAGGTTTACGTCCACAATTTGAATGTCTCGATCCATCGACTAGTAATCAGAGTTTCATGGTGAGTGAGGCAGAGCTTCTGACCATTCAATCAGGTCACTGTTTATTAGTTAAACAATTACCTAAACCAGGTGAGGCTGGTGGTGAAGATGCAGAAGAGCCTTCCGGCTCTAGCTGGTTATGGAAAACCGTATGGCGTTACCGTCGTTATTACTACGACAGCATTCTCGCTTCGATTTTAATTAATGTCTTGTCTACCTTAGGTGGACTGTTTGCGATTCATATTTACGATCGAGTCATTCCATTAAAAGCGTATTCCACTTTGTGGTCATTAGTGGTTGGTGTGGTGATGGCGATGCTGTTTGAAGCAGCAGCTAGACATCTACGCGATTACTTACTCGATCTTGCTGCACGTAAGAGTGATATCACTTTATCTTCGGCGCTGTTCAAGCAAGCATTAGGATTGCGTCTGGAACATACCCCACCTTCTTCCGGTGCTTTTGCGCATCAAGTTCGTCAGTTTGAAACAGTGCGAGATTTTGCAGCATCAGCAAGTATGGCTGTCATCACTGACTTGCCCTTTGCCTTACTGTTTATCTTCATGATTTTTACAGTAGCTGGACCACTCGCAGTTGTACCTCTTGCAGCGATTTTCATCGTCATGATTACAGCCATACTTGTGCAATATCCTATGCATAAGTTAATGCTAGAAACCTTCCGTGATCAATCCGCCATGATGGGAGTATTGATTGAATCCATAGAAGGTATAGAAACACTGCGTGTTACCGGTGCTTCCGGCATCATGATTAAGCGGTATGAAGAATTAAATGCCACCACGGCACACTCTGGTATGCGCTTTAGAATCATCTCTAACATTGTGATGACCTTCTTTAACTTAGTGCAGCAAGCACAGGGCATTATTGTTATGGTGTGGGGTACGTATCTCATTCATCAAGGTGAACTCAGTACAGGTGCATTAGTGGGATGTATGATGTTTTCTGGCCGTGCGATTGGTCCAGTTGGTCAATTCGTTCAATTAGCCATGCGTTTCCAAACTGCTAAAACTGCAATGGCAGGTTTGAATAGCTTGATGGAAATGCCAGTGGAACGTGATCCTACTCGTTCTTATCTACAAAAAACAAAATTCAATGGTTCGATTGATATTCAAAAATTAAGCTTTGCTTATCCATCAACAGGTAACCATAAACCACCGATCGCATTACGCGATGTGACCTTATCCATTGAGCCAGGTGAGCGTGTTGCCTTCGTCGGTAAGATTGGTAG
>JAIXOW010000062.1 GCA_027486615.1 Oxalobacteraceae bacterium
CTGCGAGGCCCCAATATGTGGACCTATCGCGAAGTGATCGAGGTCTGGCTCGATTTGGGCATTTTAGAAGAATGGCCTAGTAACAAGCTGCCTGGCTTTGTCGATCGTTTATTAGCAATCCTGCCGCAAGTTGGAGCACATCACTGTGGACTAGGCAAAGAGAATGGCTTTCTAGAGCGATTGCAAACCGGTACGTGGATGGGACATGTACTGGAACACATCATCATCGAACTCATAGAGCTCGCCGGAATGGAAGCGGGGTTTGGGCAAACGCGTGAAACCACAACATCCGGTGTCTATCGCATGGTCTTTAAAGTGCCGGATGAAACAGTAGGTCGTACTGCATTCGAACAAGGACTAGCCTTAATCCATGCAGTGCTGAATAAACAAAGTTTCGATCTGCAGCAAGCTATTCGCAAAGTGCATTTAAAAATCGATGAGTTTTACTTAGGCCCTAGCACCGCGCATATCGTGGAGAGCGCGAATAAACGTCAGATCCCACACATACGACTGAATCAAGGCAATCTCGTCCAGTTAGGCTATGGCGCTAGGCAAAACCGCATCTGGACTGCAGAGACCGACCGCACCAGCGCTATTGCAGAAGGCATTGCTAGCAATAAGGAAATGACCAAAATGCTGATGCGCAGCTGCGGTCTGCCGGTGCCGAATGGTGAGCTGGCTGACACTCCTGATGCAGCATGGAAGATCGCGCAAGATCTAGGTTTACCAGTTGTTGTGAAACCTCTAGATGGGAATCGTGGTCGCGGTGTGATGTTAAATCTCATGACAGAACACGATATACACACAGCATGGCATACCGCTCGTGCTGAAAGTGATGACGTCATCGTTGAACAATTCATCACGGGTGATGAACATCGTGTATTAGTTGTGTATGGCCGTGTGGTTGCAGCTTGTCGTGGTGAGGCTTCATGGGTTATCGGTGACGGTGAACATGCAATGCAAGCCTTAATCGATTTGCAAATCAATAGTGATCCGCGTCGTGGGTTGACTGACAAACATCCACTTGAAACGATTCATATCGATCTAAACAGTGTGGTGCGCGCCAATATCGAGCGACAAGGATTACAAGCTGGGTCCATTCCCGAAAAAAATCGACGTGTACTGATTACTGCGAATGGTAATCATGCGATTGATTGTAGTGAGGCTGTACATCCAGAAGTCGCTCATGCTTGCGCGTTAGCTGCACGTGTGGTCGGACTCGATATTGCAGGCATAGATTTAGTCTGTTCTGATATCTCTCAGCCTTTACAACAACAGGGCGGCGCAATTGTGGAAGTCAATGCTGGTCCTAGTTTACTCATGCATTTAAATCCTGCACGTGGCACACCGCAACCGGTAGGTGATGCGATTGTAGGTGGTCTATTTCCAGGTGAAGAAGATGGTCGCGTACCTATCGTTGGTGTAGCAGGTACACGCGACACAACATTGATCACACAATTGGTTGCGTGGCTATTACAGCTGTCTGGCCTGCAAGCAGGACTAGCTTGTCGAGACGGATTATTCGTAGGTTCACGTCATTTGGAAAGTGCCAATGCAGCACGCTGGGAAGCTGGTCGTCGATTACTGATTAACCGTAACGTAGAAGCTGCTGTCTTTGAAAACGATCCGATTAGCTTACTGACAGAAGGTTTAGCTTACGATCGCTGCGATATTGGGATTGTGACTGATTGCGATGGTGTGCCAGCACTTGAAGAGCATTTAATGACGGAGCCTAAGCTACGCTTCAAAATTATGCGCACCCAAGTGGATGTTGTACTTAAGACCGGCGCTGCAGTGTTACATGCGGTTGATGAACTGGTGATGGAGATGGCCGAACTGTGTGATGGTGAAGTCGTGTTATACGCAGTAGATAGCACGCTTGCTGCACTCGCTGCGCATCGCGATCAAGGTGGACGCGTCGTATTTATGCAAGGTGATGTCATCATGCAAGCACACGGTGATCAAATATATCGCTTGATTGATCTTGCAAAAAATCAGCGCGTTGCAGCACGTATGTTGCCTGAGACAGTGATGCTAGCCAGTGTAGCTGCAGCATGGGCGATGGGTCTGACTTCAGAAACGATCATCACTGGACTTGAAACCTTTGAACCGGCTCAATCACGCAAGCTGCACATTGCAGCATGAACTAAACTTATTCATTAACGATACTCTGTCAGTTGAAACCACATCATGGAATTGAAGCGAATCAGACCACTACGCGGCCCTAATCTCTGGAGTCGTCGAACCTCACTCGAAGTGGAAGTGCAATGCGCACCCGAGGAATGTGCCGTCGACAGCGTGACTGGTTTTGAAGAACGACTACGTGGCCTGTGCCCTGGTCTCTCCGATTTACGTGCAGCAGCACACCATGGCTCCTTAACGCTAGCGCATGCTTTAGAAGCCACATTACTCGCTCTACAAACGCAAGCAGGTTGTCCAGTTAGTTTTAGCGGAACCATGCCTACCGAAGAAGTTGGACTCTACATCGTCGTAGTTGAATATAGTGAAGAAACAGTAGCCTTAGCCGCAGTAGAAATGGCACACACCTTAGTCGAAAGTGCATGGCAGATTCCTACTAGTAGCGAACCGTCTGCGGATGAACCTGATGCAGAAGCGATGATTAATACGCTGCGTGAAATGGATGAAGATGACCGCCTAGGACCTAGTACTGGAGCTATTGTGTCTGCTGCGGTTGAACGAGGCATTCCATTTCGTCGACTCACCTCAGGCAGCTTAGTCCAGTTTGGTTGGGGTTATCGTCAACGTCGTATTCAAGCAGCGGAAGTAGATGCAACTAGTGCTGTTGCCGAAGCGATCGCACAAGACAAAGATCTCACCAAACACTTACTACATGCAGCAGGCGTGCCTGTACCATTAGGACAGCCAGTAAAAAATGCAGAAGAAGCATGGCAAGTGGCAGAAAAAATTGGTTTGCCGGTAGTACTCAAACCGCAAAACGGTAGTCAAGGTAAAGGCGTCACCGTCAACATCACAACCCGTCAGCAATTAGAAGCTGCCTATGTCGCAGCGGCTGTTAAACCTCCAGTGCTAGTTGAAAAATATTTACCCGGCAGTGATTATCGTTTGCTGGTGGTTGGTCAACACTTAATTGCAGCTGCACGTCGCGATCCACCATTCGTGATTGGTGATGGCAGCAAAACGATTCAACAATTAGTAGAAATCGTCAATGCGGATCCACGACGTGGCGAAGGCCATGCAACTTCACTGACAAAAATTCGTCTTGATGAGATTGCTAAAAGCTGTCTGGCTTTACAGCATATGAACCCAGATTCTGTTCCTGAAAAAGGGCGTCGTGTTTTATTACGTAACAATGCCAATCTTAGTACGGGTGGAACAGCAACTGATGTCACCGATGACGTTCATCCAGAAATAGCAGCTCGCGTGATTGATGCAGCACGCATGATCGGTTTGCATGTCTGTGGTGTGGATGTGGTGTGTGAAAGTGTGCAACGTCCCTTAGAAGAACAAAATGGTGGGATTGTTGAAGTCAATGCAGCACCAGGTCTACGTATGCATCTGAATCCTTCCTACGGCAAAGGCCGCAACATCGGCACTCCCGTGATAGCAGAGTTATTTGTTCCTGGTGATGATGGTCGCATACCAGTGATTGCGGTTTCAGGTGTGAATGGCAAAACCACTACCACACGTCTTATTGCACACATACTCTCCAGTACAGGTTTATGCGTAGGCATGACCAACACGGATGGAGTGTACATCGATGGTCGTCAGACTGATAGCGGTGATTGCAGTGGTCCTAAGAGTGCGCGTAATGTATTAGGCCATCCGCATGTACAAGCTGCTGTGTTGGAAACAGCGCGCGGTGGTGTATTACGTGAGGGCTTAGGTTTTGATCGTTGCGCAGTTGCTGTGATCACCAATATTGGTGAAGGCGATCACTTAGGTTTAAATCATATTCATACAGCAGAAGGTGTATCACGCATTAAACAAGTCATCGTACAAAATGTAGCACCTACTGGATATGCGGTTTTAAATGCTGCCGATCCTCTTGTGGTTGCAATGGCAGCAGAATCTCCTGGTAAGGTAATTTTCTTCGCACAAGATGCACATGATCCTTTAATCGTTGCGCAACGAGCGCGTGCAAAACGCGTTGTGTTTGTTGAATCAGGTGAAATCGTTGCAGCAGAAGGTCCGATAGAACATCGCTTACCTCTCAGTCAAGTACCACTGACTCGCGGTGGCTTGCTTGGTTTTCAAATAGAGAACACGCTTGCTGCAGTAGGAGCTTGTTGGGCTCTCGATATGGCATGGGACAGTATTTGCGAGGGCTTACATAGCTTTGATAGTGATAGCAAAAATGCGCCCGGTCGTTTTAATCTTATGCGCTATCGTGATGCTACAGTGATTGCTGATTATGGACATAATCCAGATGCTATGCGCGCCTTAGTCGCCGCCTTTAATGCGCTACCTGCACAAGCAAATACAAAACGTACTGTTGTCATTAGTGGCGCAGGTGATCGACGTGATGAAGATATACGTCAGCAAACTGCCATCCTCGGACAGGCCTTTGATAATGTCGTCATCTATGAAGATGCTTGTCAACGTGGACGTGCTGCCGGTGAAGTCATGGCCTTATTACGCGCCGGTTTACAAGGTGCAAGCCGCACTACCCATGTCGAAGAAATACAAGGTGAGTTTATTGCGATTGATCGTGGATTAGCTTTACTCCAACCCGGTGATCAATGCTTGGTGTTAGTAGATCAAGTTGAAGAAGCTCTAGCACACTTACAAAATCGGATGACGCAAGGTTAATCACCAGAGAAGACTTAAGCCCGAGCGAGTCGCCATAAAGACACCACCTCTGCGGCTCGCGCTGTATGTAGTGCATCTTCTCGATCAGCGACTTTTGCATGCATGGGCTTAGCGTCTAATTTTTCTATCACGCGTAGTCCATGCTCTTGAAACATATTGGTTAACTCATCTCTGCTACGCAATTCCAAATGCTCTGCTAAATCAGAGAGTATTAACCAGCCCTCTCCACTGGGCTTTAGATGCGCTGACAGTCCCTGTAAAAATCCACGCAACATTTTGCTCTCTGGATCAAACACAGCATGCTCTAAAGCTGAACTAGGTCGCGCAGGCACCCAAGGTGGATTACATACAATGAGATCCGCCTCTCCTTGCGGATATAAATCGGCTGCTACGATCTCGACCTGATCGGCATAGCCTAACCGTTGTAGATTTTCTTTTGCACATGCAAGCGCACGATCACTCTGATCCGTTGCTATCACATGTGACACACCTCGTTGTATCAAAATCGCAGCTAACACGCCAGTCCCAGTACCTATATCAAAAGCGACTGCATCAGCTTGCCATGAGGCAGGTAAAGAAGCTTGTGCAACGAGTTGCAAATATTCAGCACGTAATGGAGCAAATACACCGTAATGCGGATGAATAGTGCGTCCATCTAAGGCTGCAATCTTGACACCCTTCTTGCGCCATTCATGTGCTCCTACCACACCGAGCAACTCACGCAATGAAATCACATAAGGTGCATCCACATCACCATAAGCTTCATGACAAGCTTGTGCCACATCAGGCGCACGTCGTAAAGACAAGGTGTGATCTGCATTGAAATTCAAGAGCACCATACCTAAAGTACGCGCGCGTTGTGACTGTGTTTGACGATGCTGATTAAACACATCCTTCATACTAGAAGAATTGCTTTTTTTCGCTCTTGCTGATTTTTTTGCAGGCTTATCGAGTCGACGTGCTATCGCTTGTAATAATTGTTTTGCGTTTTGAAAATCACCACGCCACAACAAACCTGTACCCTCTGATGCCAAACGAAATGCACTATCAGCGTTTAAGGTGTCGTCTACCAATATGACGCGCTTAGGCGGCGCAGAGCCATGCTCTGAATGCCATTGTGCTGAACAAGTTTGTTCCTGCTCTTGCCACATTATCATGGCATCTGACTTTACTGCTGCTAGAGTTTTCAAAAATTTCACCAATCACAATACAACTATGAAGCTCATCAATACTATTAATTATGAATAAGCGCAATCAACAACTAAATACTTTCACTACTCGTCTTAGGTAGGTGATTTTTCTCAAAGCGTTGCTTAACCATAGAAATATGTTCGCGTAACACATAAAGTTGATCTGCATAAGCTAGAGGCATCACCATAGTGTTCACAGCTACTTCTATCTCATCTAAAGTTTTTTTGATTTCTTCTAATTCAAGATCTGCAGTATTTTTCGCCATTTCACGCTCTATCTTCATCAATGCACCATACCAGCGATAGAGTCGCGAACGTATACGCCAACGATATAACGGTGCTAGCAAGCGCGAAGCAGGAACTATGACAATCAATAAAGGTAGTATCAGCAGTAACAACCTATCCATTAAACTCGCTAACCAAAA
>JAIXOW010000149.1 GCA_027486615.1 Oxalobacteraceae bacterium
ATCCAAAATGGATAAGACAGAGGTTATCCTAATCAAAGTCAGCTCAGTCAAATTCTACCAACACTCGAAACGACAAGTCACACAATACAAGCCAGTGGAGCATCAAATGATCATACCAACGTATGCATATGCAAGATTCATCTTGATGTTTTGCGAAGTGGCAAAAACAGTATTGCCACCAGCAATGATGGATGTCAGAGAAGGCAACTATGAGCTCTTGTCAAAACAAGCTTATATCTCACATGATTATGTGGATATAAAGATCAAAACTTCAGAGGCCCAAAATGGTATTGAAAGAATTGTCTCAATGACTATGGATGACGAGAGGAAGACAAAAACGCCCAAACCGGTGACGTTTCCTTGGATTCACATGGGCAAAGTCCTAATTGCCATGAGAAGAGTGCACGAAGACCTGAAACAAACAGGTTACATATAACTGGTATGACTCACGCTATCATCATATCATTTATATCTGTAAATAAAACAAAAACAAAATAATGTAAAAACAAAATAAAAACATTAAAAACTACCCAACTGAGAATAAACAGGCAACTGCCTTCATAACCGTGAAAGTCAGTACGGAAAAGTAGTCTCAAGATCCCAGTATGTTGACAACATTCTAGCAAAAAATCTTTCTTGCCCATATAAGGTTTCTTAAAAAGGTATTAGGGGACCGGCACACCCTGGATTTCGAATCAAGTCTGGATCAAGCAACTACCTGGGCACCAATTGGGACAGGTACCACTGCTTGGACGGGCCGGGTGCGGGACGCCAAACGCCCGAGGTATGGGGTCACTTCGCAGAACCCATACTTTGTCCAGCTGTTACAGGGCATCTTCTCCAGTGGGGTTACACCAAACCTTTGAGGGGCGGCTTCACGTTTCAAAGAGGGACCTCCCAGTGTACTCTGTAACCAAAGAAAGTCATCACTCCGCTCACGGGCGCTGATGAAACCTGGTAGTGGAGATCACCATCAGATCTCTAATACCAATGTCCGAGTGATAGACGCAGATAGCCGGAAGCTCAACGGAATCTCGACACTAACCAGTACGGAACATCTGACACAACTTTGCCAAGGTTGACAAAAAGGCCTAAACATTCTCAAGACACCAAGAACGGAACAAACCAACGAAGACACTAACACTTTCATGCGCTTAAAGATTTGTATCAAAATTTATCAATTTATTGATTTATGAGTCCCCTGTGACAAACTTTTAAGCACAACTAACAACTATCATTCACAAAATACTTTGGTCGTGGAACTGCCTCATTTTCCATTTCATTTCCTGAGGAAATCCTAGACCAAACATAAACAAATAGCGTCTAACTGAACAAAGTAATATTTTATAGAGCTTTGTACAGTGACAACGCTCAAATAACAATTCTTTTGTTTTTCTTTCTTTAATTAATTTTTTTCTCTCCAAATGTAATTTAAGCAACTATAGCCAAAATACGACTATGTTAAAGATTATTAACATCCAATCTTAAAGATCTTTAACATCGTCCATAAACAAATATTGAGAAGCGACGGTAACTATTTTATAAAATGAATAGATACTGCGGCTTCCACTGTAACAAAATTACTCTGGAATATTCCGAGTATTGACCAAAACTAAACAGTCAATGCACGTATTTCAGAAAATAACAAAATTATTCTGAAGTAAGCAGGCACCTAACTGATAAACAAGATCAGTCAGATGATGCTATTTCAGATCATAACTATTCTGTGAATGATCTAAACTATCCTTTTATATTCTAATCTTTTTTTTTTTTTATCACAATCACCCTGTAATGTAATCAAATATTTCGCTGGTTGAGTGGCAATAGCTATCTTCAGCTCAGTCACACAAACAGGTGAAAGATAAAAAGCAAAGCATTTTTTTTTAACAAAAATATTGAGCAAGCAAGTGCAATTCGACTAACAATTCTTCACAACGATTGTAATTGCTTGGATCATTAATAACAAGTTTTCAAATAAAAATACACACACAGCCAGATGTATGATCAAACATATGACTGTGTGGGGGTATTTAGTAACATTTCAATTTTTTTAATTTTTAATTTCATAAAAGCTGTGTTGATGATGCTGATCTAACAATAGATCTGCATGGCCATCATGGCTCTAATAAATATCGATGTCCAATGTGCATAATATCGGCAATCTTCGCATATACACATTGTACACCGTAAAATAACAAATTTATTAACATAATGGCACTTTAACTCACAATGTTTCAACACTGATAGTATTGTGAATTACAGTACCTACTAACAACACTTCCACTTACCCTTTTAATTTCTTATCTTTTCCTTCCACCTGTCCACTTTCGACTTTGCCGGGGACAAATGTAAATATGTGAAATATTCATTTCCTTTTAACATTTTTTTCGAAAAATATTCATTTTTTTTCACTATTAAAATATGCCGGGGACAATTGTCAACCCGAAAAAGGATTTAACTTGTATAATATTAACCACATTCTTATTGACTTCGTTACAGATTCTCTTCAATATCATGGATGAGCCCGAATCTGCACTTGATCACAATAACCGCACATTTATTTGTATAAGTATTTTTTTTCACTGGGTCACAATTGTATCTATTCTTCTTTCAAAAGCAAACAAACAACTAACGTTTATTATTTTGTTTACTAACAATTTCTTTTTCTCTCAAACACTTCCTCGGACTCAAAACTATGAGCGTGATTTATGGCTTTATTGAGCGTGACAACAGCTCACTAGATGGCACGCCTCTCGGCCAACCATCTGGGCGTGACGCCCCTTCCATCTCAATTTTACAAAGTAACACAGTGTCCAGCAAAAACGAAATTTATTCAAAATTATTAAAAACTTTATACTCATTTTCGTGCAAAATTAAGTATTCACAAATTAACAGCAAAATTATATGATTAATGTTCGAATTTCTCTTATTAAATTTCTGACCTGAGTACCCACAAGAAACTCAGCAAAATCGAACTCTTTGTGGCAGTAGAGGCACTTGAAAGCTTCTTTTCTTTGTATGGGACACCGCATTTTTGTGTGACCCAATCCACTTTTCAAAAGACACTTTGAGCTTTTGGTGGCAT
>JAIXOW010000332.1 GCA_027486615.1 Oxalobacteraceae bacterium
CATGGTTTGCACGTTATTTAGTGTAGTTTTGAGCAACATAACTTTTTTGTTACAGGTTGACCAAGCAGTTGGAGGAAGCCGAACGCCAGGCTGGCAGATTGGCTGTCTTGAAAGAAGACACAGCTGAGGCTGAGCTTTGGGATGCTTAGATCCCTCTTCAATTCTTCAATAAGGTAATGTTTGTTTTAACAAATATATGTTATTTGCTGAAAATCATATTTGTATTAGTGATTAGTGGTCCTAAAAATTTATTGCTTTTTTAGAAGCGTTAGGAACTTAGGCTCTACTACTATGCTTAATTTGGCTTTACCTAGTAGAAAGACTATTTCATAATGAAAACACAAAATGTCATGCGAAATCTTAGCTATATTTTTGAAAAGACATGTCTTTAGCACCTTGAATTTTTTTTCAGCCTTATCAGGATTAATCAACTCTACTCACTTCTCTTCAAACTCCCGGACAAATCACCTCCTAATTGTACAACCTCAATTACACTCTCAGCCCGCAACCCACACAGGAGTAGTGCTACAGGTAATGTTTGTTTTATCAATTAAACTTGAAATGTTATTTGCTGAAAATTATTTTGTATTAGTGGTCCTATAAATTGGAAGCTTTTTGAAATCGTAGAAACTTAAGCTGCGTTGCGATGAGCGTTTTACTCACGCGTTTACAGTAAATGCAGGTTCTACTACAATGCTTAATTTGGCTGAATTTTTTTAGTGAACTTTTCGAATCTAACTTGGCCCGCTATGACCCCGATATTGGACAAGTCTGGACGGTGTTTGAATTCAAATAGTCAGGTACATTTCTACCCTTTTAACGTATACAGGTTTTAAACGAATTAATACCAATCAAATGATATTATTTGCTTTCAAAAAATGCAATAATTTATTTAGGTCCACTAATACGGCGAATGTTTGTTTTAACTAAAAATGTTATTTGTTGAAATTCGTTTTGTATTAGTGTTCCTAAAAATTGAAGGCTTTTTGGAAACGTAGTAACTTAAGCTGCATTCTGTTGCCAATTTCATCAACGTAATTTGTACGTAAAATGTTGATGAAATTGACACCAGGGTCGAAATTCGCAAAACTTCTTACGCAAATTCTTAATATTTTTCGTAACTTTGGGCCTGAAAATCTTGGGGTTATAATGAGTTAAAGTAGTTTTTGAAGCAGATATCATTAAAGGGTGATGTTAACTACTGTAAAAATCATTAAGTACCTATTTTCTATGAATGACTACTCCATAAAAGCACTTAAGAGTTACGAAAAATATTAAGAAATTGTGTAAGAAGTTTTGTGAATTCCCACCCTGAGCACAATCGGTTTTGATGAGTTTATTGAAAATAACTTGTGTAATGTTTTCAGATAGAAAAGGGATCAAGCTGGAAAGGGCCATCGCCTGCCTCTACTCCTCTCCATCTGAAGACCCATCGCCTGCCTCTACAATAAAACTTGCTTTCCATGGAATTTGTTCATATCATCTCCATCTTTACCATTTCTACTATGATGCTTAATAGTACTAATTAATTAATACGTTGATTAGAGTTGTATTAACTTTTGATTTCGTACTTACTTTTTTTAAATAAATAAGTGTTATCTTGTGAACCGCAGCTTGTTTCTTTAATTCTCACTTTTGGACATCAATAGAGTAGTGTTTATTAAAAATAGTCTAAATATTACAGTACTCAAACATTTCATATGCAAGGTAAACGAACCTGGTAGCACTACTCTGGTAGTTTATTGCGGAAACATTCCAAGCCTTTTGTAAGTAACGACCACATTTAGTGTTACTAACATTGTGTTAGTTATTTAACCGGTTTCTGTTGAGTTAGGGAAAACTTTATAAATTTTGTGGGTAAAACTTGGGTGGCCAGAAAATAATTTGGTAAATGGATCTTTCCAAAGCACTAAACCATATTTAAAAAAGTTTTCAAAATTTAGCAGATATCGAGACCTGTTTTCTGCAAAACAACATTTTGCAAATTTTTCACTTTTTCATTATACATGGCAGTTAGCTTAAAGTGTCAATAAAGTATTTTGCAAGAAATTTTCTATTTGAATTAAAAACAATTCAATAACTAAAGAAGCTGTTTTGCTAAAACTAAAACAAGGATCATTAAACACCCCCAAAATGCGTTTAACATTTTAATACACATCAAGGCCCTTGTCAAGCATTAGTTTTGAGCATTTCAAAAAGTTTGGATTGAATATTTCATAGAAGTAGTCTTTAAAAACTAATATCTAGCCTAAAAATAGCATAAAAACATAGACAGAAAATCAAAACGAACAAATTTTCTTTATTCTCCACATTTAAAAAAAATTGTACACAAGAAAACGATAGTTCTTTTTAAAAATAGTCAAAACACTACTAAAAGACTGATCTTTTTCTCCTTTGTTCACAATTTACATAAATTTATTTGTTGATATTTTAAATATTTATTCAGAAAGGATTTGATCTGAAATGACAAATGATTTAAAAGCAAAGAAAAAGAGAACGGCCAACTTTGGCCCGTTAAACATTGAAATTGAAATGTAAAATCAATC
>JAIXOW010000228.1 GCA_027486615.1 Oxalobacteraceae bacterium
CATGTTGATCTGAAGATTGGTGAGCCAGCGACGCTGAATGTAGCGTTGAACGATGTGTTGTCCTTAGGAGAGCACGATGTGAATGGCTTATCGACTGTGAAGATAGATGGTGATGCAGGTGACACAGTGCAGTTGACTCAAGGTGGAGAAGGTTGGAGTCAGCATGGCACCGTGACAGATGGCGCACAGAGTTACGATGTGTATGTGAACCAGGATGCACAATTACTGGTAAATCACAAACTTCACACTGTGATTATATAAGTCGTCTGATAGAAAAATGAACTAGCCACATCCGATGAGTTTCGGCTGTGGCTAGTGGTGTGTTCGAAATAAAAATATGTAGTTAATGCGAAAAATACGCTTATATCTAACGCAACAATACGAAGAGATTTGATGTCATGACAATTGCTATTATAAGTTTAACGACGACCCAAATTGCTGGCTTAGTTGCGGAAGATGTCGCTGCATTGACAACGACAGATATTCGAGCAATTTCTAGTTTGCAGATGCCGGCATTTACATCAAATCAGATTCCCTATTTTTCTGCGGAACAGTTTGGTGTATTAACCACGGCGCAGCTTTTTGCCATGACTAGCACACAAGTTCGTGCTTTAGTTGCAGAGCAAATTCAGTCATTAAGTACATTACAAGTTAGAGCCTTTGAAACGCGTGATCTGATTGGACTAACTTCAGATCAAATGAATGCTTTCGATAGCAATCAATTGAATGCATTCACAGTTGCACAGATTGCTGGATTGAGTGGTGCACAATTCGCTGGGATTGATGCAGTAGATTTATCTGGACTGACTACGGCACAAATGGTAGCGATGAATAGTGCGCAATTGCGTGGTATGTCGCCTGACCAAGTCGCTTCTTTTAATACAGCTCAAATCAGAGCTATTGAATCACGTGATGTTGTAGGATTTACGACCGCACAAATCGTGCAGATGGATAGCGCACATTTTGCAGTACTCACCACATCACAAGTAGCTGCTTTAACAACGGCACAAGTCAATGCTATCGATCCAGAGGATTTATTTGGTTTAAGTGCTGCACAAATTATTGCATTGACTAGTGCACAAATTCGAGCGATGACTGAAGATCAGTTTTCTGCTCTGAATACGACACAAGTAAGGGCTATACAAACACGCGATATTGCAGGCATGACAGCCGATCAAATATTTGCGATGAATAGTGCGCAGGTGAATGCACTGTCTACTGCGCAAATGGCGATGTTTAGTATTACTCAATTACAGGGATTTGAAGCCGAGGACATGGCTGGCTTCACAACAGCACAATTACGCGCTATTGCAGCGAGCAGAATTCGTGCATTTGCAGCCGATCAAATTGCTGGACTAGATGCGACCCAAATAGGGGGCTTTAATACTGCTCAGATTCAAGCACTTAGTGCCTTTCAAATTCAAAATATAGAAGTCGATGATTTAGCTGGATTCACTACGATTCAAATGATTGCGATGAATAGTTCGCACATCAATGCCTTTACAGCGGATCAAGTTGTAGGCTTAACAACCTCAGCGCTGCGTGCGATTGAATCACGTGACATGATAGGTTTTACAACCGATCAAATGGCCGCCCTGAATAGTGACCAATTAAGTGCCTTTACTAACGGTCAAATCAGTGCACTTAATTCCAGAAGCATTGGTGCTATTCGTGCCGAAGAGTTATCAGGATTTAGTAGCGCACAAATCGCTGCATTTACGATGGCTCAAATACGTGGCATGACCATGGAACAAATGGCTGCACTGTCGACTTTACAAATTCGAGGTTTTGAAACACGTGATATCGCAGGATTTACCTCAGATCATTTATCTGCCTTTAACAGTGCTCAATTATTAGCATTAACGACTGCACAAATCGTTGCATTAAACAGTCTACAAATTTCTGGTATTAGCGCAGCTGAAATTCTTGGATTCAATACAGCCCAAATCCGCGCCATTGAATTACGTGACTTGGGTGGACTGACTGCAGAACAGATTACTGGTTTAGATGCAACGCAATTAGCTGGATTCGGAACTTCTCAAATCCAGATCATGAGTACTGCACAAATTGTTGGCTTTGGTGTGGAGGATATTAGTGGCTTTAGTTCGGCCCAAATAGCTGCATTAAATAGTGCGCATCTGAGTGCTTTCACTACCGATCAGATGAGTGGTTTCACTACATCACAGATGACAGCTTTTGAAACACGCGATATGGTTGGCTTTACCTCTGATCAGATGACAGCATTACTAGGCACTCAACTAGCAGCATTTACTACTGCACAAATTGTGGCATTAAATAGTGCTCAAATAGGTGGCATAGAGCTAGACGATATGTCCTCATTAACTACAGCACAAATTAAAGCGATAGAAGTTCGTGATCTAGCAGGTCTAACCTTTGAACAAATGAGTGGCTTAACCAGTGCTCAATTGTCAGGTTTCACAACGACACAGGTAGGAAATTTAAGTGCCAATCAAATTTCCGGAATAGATGAAGTTGATTTAGTTGGTTTTAGTGAAGTACTGATTGCTGGCATGCAGAGTGTGCAGATCAATGCCTTTACCTCACAACAAATACATGGTTTGACTTCCTATCAGGTTAGAGCGATTGAATCGCGTGATATTAATGGCTTGAGCATAGAACAAATTGCTGAATTAAATAGTTCGCAATTAGCTGCTATGACAACAGCGCAAATTTCTGCACTCAATAGCAATCAGGTTGGTGCTATTAACGCAGATGCGCTAGTAGGTCTCACAACCAGCCAAATGCGTGGTTTCGAAGCGCGTGATTTAGCCGGTTTAACATCTAGCCAGATGGTGGGATTTACAAGTACACAATTGGCTGTGCTTAGTAGCTTACAAGTACAGGCTTTGAGTGGCGAACAAATTAGTGGACTTGATGCGATTGATATTACTGGCTTTACCATTGCCCATATCGCTGCAATGAGTAGTGCTCAGATAGGATCTATCACAGCTGATCAAATGACGTTGATGACGACGGCGCAAGTGAAAGCGATAGAAGTGAGAGATATCGTTGGCATTACTACTGCTCAAGCGTTTGCTATGACCAGTGCTCAATTAGGTGTACTAAGTACTACGCAAGTTATTGCTCTTGATAGTAACCAAATCGCTGCTTTTGATGCACCTAGTATTGTTGGTTTAACTACAGCAGCGATACGAACTATACAAATTGTTGATATTTCAGGACTAACTGCTGATCAATTCCTAAATATGACAACAACGCAGATTAATGCGTTCACCAGTACCCAGATTCAGGTGTTCTCTCAAGAGCAGGTAACAGCCTTTATCGCTAACACGCCATTGGTGCTCGACTTGAATGGTGACGGTATCCAAACCATGTCGGCTACTAACGGCGTGATCTTCGACGTGAACAACGATGGCAAAGTCGAGAAAACAGGTTGGGCTGCAG
>JAIXOW010000035.1 GCA_027486615.1 Oxalobacteraceae bacterium
CATAACTGTGTGATTGGTGCTCATACGGCAATGGCGGGCTGTGTCGGTGTCGCAGGGAGTGCCAAGATTGGAAAACATTGCACCTTTGGTGGAGCAGCAATGGTTTTAGGCCATTTGACCATCGCTGACCATGTACATGTATCTTCCGGTAGTTTAGTATCTCGTTCGATTCATGAAGCAGGACAGTACACAGGTTTTTATCCGCTTGCGAAAAACGCAGACTGGGAAAAAACGGCTGCGATCGTAAGAAATTTAGAAGACATGCGCAATCGTTTACGTGAACTAGAAAAAAATATAAAGCCATTGTTGCAAGCAGATCAAAAATAATCATCATCTTAGAAAGCTGCTCCCTCTTAAAATGAAAACCTTAGACTGTAATCAGATTAAAGAATATCTACCTCATCGCTATCCTTTATTGTTAGTCGATCGTGTCTTGGATTGGGAATCTGGAAAAACTATACGTGCTATTAAAAATGTGACGATTAATGAAGAATTTTTTAATGGTCATTTCCCGAATAAGCCGGTAATGCCAGGTGTACTAATGATTGAAGCCCTAGCGCAAACATCGGCTTTATTAGCATTTCTCACTATGGGTCAAAAGCCTGATGAAAATGCGGTGGTATATTTTTTGGGTATTGATAATGCACGTTTCAAACGTCCTGTTGTGCCAGGTGATCAGTTACTTATGCATGTGGAAATTTTGCGTCATTCACGTGGCATCTGGAAATTCAAAGCACAAGCAAGTGTGGATGGTCAACTCGCTGTAGAAGGTGAGTTGATGTGTACTATGCGTAGCATTATAGAATCTACATCTGCGGAATAAATAGCAATGGCGAAGATACATCCTACCGCACTGGTTGATCCACAAGCTACGCTAGATTCAAGTGTAGAGATTGGTGCTTATAGCATTATTGGTCCACAAGTGTCGATCGCTGCTGGTACACGTGTTGGACCGCATGTGGTCATTGATGGTCATACCACTATCGGTAAAGACAATACCTTCTTTCAATTCTCTTCTATCGGTGCTGCTCCTCAAGATAAAAAATATCAAGGTGAAGAGACGCGCTTAGAAATTGGTGATCGCAATACCATACGTGAGTTTTGTACATTTAATCGCGGTACAGCGCAAGATGTGGGTGTAACTCGATTAGGTAACGATAACTGGATCATGGCTTATGTGCATCTTGCGCATGATTGTCAGATCGGGAACCACACGATATTTGCAAACAATGCACAACTTGCAGGACATGTGCATGTAGAAGATTGGGTCATATTAGGTGGCTTTGCGAACGTCCATCAGTTTTGCAAAATTGGCGCACATGCCATGGTAGGAATGAGCACAAGTTTGACGCAGGATGTACCACCGTTTGTGATTTTGTCTGGCAATCCTGCAGCAGCGCATGGTATTAATAGTGAAGGTTTAAAGCGCAGAGGTTTTTCGCCCGAAGAGATAGCAGCGATACGCCGTTGTTATAAATTGATTTATAAATCAGGCTTGACTCTTGAAGAAGCAAAAACAGTGCTGCGTAAAGAAGAGCAAGACTCACCTTTATATGCTCAGCATGTCAAACAAATGCGTGAATTCATAGAGCACACCACACGTGGCATCGTCCGCTAATCAAATCGTTGCGATGGTGGCTGGTGAGCCATCCGGCGATATACTTGCTGCACGCATGCTGTCAGGCTTGCGTTCAATGCTGCCTGATGCACACCTGCATGGCATTGGTGGATCTGCAATGGCTGAACATGGTTTTGTTGCTGACTATCCTATGGAAAAGTTAGCTGTACGCGGTTTGTTTGAAGTCTTGTCACACTACCGTGAAATCAAAGGCATACGCGATGCACTACGTGCACAACTCTTAACAGAACGTCCTGGGGTGTTTGTGGGCGTTGATGCACCCGACTTTAATCTTGATTTAGAAATCGCACTTAAAGAAGCTGGCATACCAACAGCACATTTCATCAGTCCCTCTATTTGGGCATGGCGACGTAATCGTATAAAAAAAATTGCGCGAGCTGTATCGCATATGTTGGTGATTTTTCCGTTTGAAGAAGAGATCTATAAAAAAGCAGGGATTCCAGCGACTTACGTTGGTCATCCCTTAGCAGAACTGATTCCTATGGATGCGGATCAGAATGCGGCGCGCAATAAACTCGCTTTGGAGCAGAGTGCGCGTGTGATTGCCATCATGCCAGGCAGTCGTTTATCAGAAATTAAATATAACAGCGATGCTTTTATTGGAGCAGCAGAAATGCTACTCAAACGTGATAAGCATATACGTTTTATCGTACCTATGGCAGGTCCAGCACAGCGTGCTTATTTTGAAAAAATTATAGGTGAAGAACGTATTAAAAAATGTGAGCTCACAATTATCGAAGGTGACTCACATACCGCTCTTGCAGCGAGTGATGCCGTCTTAGTAGCGAGTGGAACAGCAACCTTAGAAGTTGCTTTGTTTAAGAAGCCTATGGTGATTTCTTACCGCATGAATCCTGCTAGTTGGCAGTTATTGCGATTGATGGCCTATCAACCTTGGGTGGGTTTGCCAAATATTATGGCGCGTGAATTTCTTGTGCCTGAATTACTGCAAGGTCGTGCGACGCCACACACCTTAGCGAGTTCCTTGTGGGTGCAGTTATCGAGTGATCAAAATCGACAACGCTTGCGCCGTCGCTTCATCGATTTGCATCATGACTTAATGCGCAATACTGCTTCTGAGAGTGCACATGTGGTGATGCAACTCTTAAACAATCATCGTTAGTCGTGTTGACTAAGTACTTTCATGTCACACACTGAGCTCGCAGCCTCTTTATTTGATAGAGAGGGTGAAATTATTTGTGGTGTGGATGAGGCAGGTCGTGGTCCACTTGCTGGTCCTGTATTTGCCGCAGCAGTCATACTCAATCCTGATAAACCGATTGCAGGTTTGCGTGATTCTAAAAAACTCACAGCAGCAAAACGGGAAGCTTTAGCAGAGCTCATCAAACGTGACGCACTCGCTTGGTCGATTGCGCAATGTTCAGAAGGAGAAATTGATAAGCTGAATATTTTACAAGCCACTATGCTCGCTATGCGTAGAGCGATAGAATCTTTATCAACTACACCAAGCTTAGCGCTGATAGATGGTAATCGTTGTCCTGTTTGTCAAGTGCGAACAGAAGCGATTGTGAAAGGTGATGATAAGGTGTCAGAAATTTCAGCTGCTTCTATACTCGCTAAAACTGCACGTGATGCAGCACTGATGGTGATGCATGATCAATATCCACAGTATGCTTTTGATCAGCATAAAGGTTATCCTACTGCGCTGCATTTAGAGCGTTTGCGTCTACACGGTGTGACACCCTTACACAGAAAATCGTATGCGCCAGTGCGTGCATTGCTCGATGCCGCTGCAATTAAGTCAGGTGCATAAGCATGTCTATCAAACTCATACAATCGCGCGATAATCCGCTTTATAAACAGATTCGACAACTCGCAACTTCTGCGCAAGCGCGCAAAAAAGCAGGCCAGACTTTGTTGGATGGCGTGCACTTATGTCAGGCTTGGTTGTTACATCGAACCGCGCCTTCAATCTGCGTTGTGAGTGACACTGCGGCATCACATCATGAAGTCTTAGCAATTCTTAAATTATGCTTGGAACGACAAGTAAACTGTATACAACTACCTGATGCTTTGTTTGCTGCACTTAGTCAAGTTGAAAACGGCGTTGAAGTTTTATTCGTTGTAGATGTGCCGATTCCAACTCATGTTGATTCCTTAAATGAGAATGCAATCCTATTAGATCAGTTACAAGATCCAGGTAATGTTGGTTCTATCTTGCGTAGCGCAGCAGCTGCGGGCATTAAGAAAATATTTTGTTCACCGATTACCGTCGCTGCTTGGTCACCTAAAGTATTACGTGCCGGTATGGGTGCACATTTTGTAGTGGATATTTATGAGAGCAGTGATCTACCTGCTTTGGTACGCAATGCCAGCATACCTGTGATTGCAACCAGCTCACATGTAAAGCAAACGATTTTTGAATATGACTTAAGCAAACAAGTTGCTTGGTTGTTTGGTCATGAAGGGCAGGGCGTATCTGCTGAGTTATTAGCTTGTGCAAGTGTGCAACTCGCTATTCCACATGATCCTGCCATAGAGTCATTAAATGTTGCAGCGAGTGCTGCAGTGTGTTTGTTTGAACAGTTAAGACAAACCAAATACAATTAATCACGAATGAGTTGTGAATTTAACTACTACAAAATTTGTAGGTACGATTAGCGTAGCGTAATCGTACGAATAATTTTCTTTGTATTTTTTCGGATGATTACGCTACGCTAATTATCCCTACGAATCATCCCTACGATTTTTAAATTTTAATGTCGGTTAATAATACGCTCGCTTCTCTGAACGTATCTCTTGCAAAATCATAGTGGCGATTTCTTCTATCGATTTGAGGGTGGATGACATCCATCGTATGCCTTCTCTATGCATCATTTTTTCTGCTTCATTGACTTCATAGCGACAATTTTCTAGCGCGGCATATTTGCTACCAGGTCGCCGTTCATTGCGCACTTCTGTTAAACGTTCTGGTGCTATGGAGAGTCCAAATATTTTTGCTTTGTAAGGCAGCAAACCACTCGGTAATTTGCCGCGTTCAAAATCTTCAGGGATTAAAGGATAGTTGGCTGCTTTAATGCCGTATTGCATAGCAAGGTAAAGGCTAGTCGGTGTTTTACCTGAACGTGACACGCCAACTAAAATCACATCTGCATTTTCTAAATTTTTGTGTGATTGACCATCATCATGGGCGAGTGAAAAATTAATCGCTTCAATACGGTTTTTATAATCTTCTGAATCTGCAATGTTATGACTGCGACCAATTGTGTGCGTGGACTTAATCCCAAACTCTTGCTCTAGAGGTTCTACAAACGTTTGTATCAAATCCATGTGCATACCTCTAGACTGACGCACGATGTTAGATAACTCTGCTTTCACTAAAGTGGAAAATACGATG
>JAIXOW010000453.1 GCA_027486615.1 Oxalobacteraceae bacterium
ATCTGTCTGGATCATATCTACGATGACACTTTTCGAAGTTTTAAGGCACAAGTTAGAAGTTTAAAAACCAAATTAGAAGTAGAAAGTGCCAATGTCCTTGAAAAAACTGAAATCTCACGAAAAGCAAATGCTAATTTGCAAAGGCTAAGTGCTGATCTCAAAAAAAGTGAGGACGAATGTTTCTCCCTTCGCACAATCATCCGGTGGTGCAAAGTGTGTGACAAGTATAAGCGGTAATTCAACACTTTTGATTTTTATTTTAGATTAATTTATGAATCTAAATAGCTTCTAATCGTGTTTGTCTTGTGAGTGAGTGAGTACATCTGAAAGATAGAATGGATCGTGAAAGAATTTCAAATAAGTTTTGTTTGAAACAGCTGCCTTTTTATTCTGATCTTTTGTGCGAACAAAATTGCAATGTTGATTGCTTCAAACATGAAAGCATCATCGAGAGTGATTTGTATGAGAAAAGGCGTCTTCGTCTTATTATTGATGAGCTGTCTCGTGCAAATGAAGACCTGATTAGAGAACGCACTTTGGTTGAGATTAAAACGAGGACTCGTTTTGATAGTTTTTTCCATCAGATAGGTCAGATGCAAAAAGAAAGAGAAAATGCGCAAAAGTCTTGGACCAAGAGCATGTATCTGAAAGATTGTGAGATTGAGGACCTGAAAGATGCAATCGCGAAATCAGGTCGTGCGTATTTGAATGAGCTGAATGATTTGAAAGAATCGGAAGCAAAAAGAGCTTTCATTGAAAGACTTGAGGTTAGCAAGGCCCGAAAGACTGCAAAAAGGCTTGAGAAAGAAAATCAGGAATTGTGTGTTGCCCTGGATAAAGCAAGGTTCATGGCTCATCTTTACTGGTCTGATGGAGCTCCCCTAAGGCAAAGGCTTTTCACATATCAGCAGATAGTGATTGACGGCCTTAGAGAGGAAATCGAAAAGCTTAAGTATCCACAGAAAGAGTAAGAAATTCTTGTAATTCGATATCATTTTGATGTTGAAGTTCTGTTTGTCTTCTAATGATTTCAGTTTGATAATTGAGGCGGTGTTGACAAGTTGTTTTCATTGTAGTTTGAAATGTTTTGTTAACAATGTCGTTTAACAATAATCAAGTGATCGTTTACAATTTGTATGGACAGAGAGTGATATTGAGAATAAAAACAGAACCCAATTGCTTTGGTTATATTGACATTGTTGATGACGAAGTTGGACAGTATTGTTTAAGTCACTTTCGTCATCAAGCACTGGAATTGCATGATAGGCAATATTCAGAAAGATACGTTGATAGGCAGATAGGATCAAAAACGTGGGAAGACAAACACGCAGAAGGGATTTGTCAAGTTTGTGATCACAAAAGAAAGTGTGCTTTGGACCTTAGATCTGTCCCTAATTTTGATTTGCGTGATTTCTTTTACCGTGCTGAATGTTTTGACACCTACACAAGGTCACAAAGGCTACCTTTGCTTCCCAAACCTGACATTAATACTTCGAGTGTTGCCAAAATCCCCTCTGATGAAGAGACAATTAAAAAGCTTAGGTTGAAAGTACTAGCACACAAAAATGCAGTGATGCTAATGCAATTGAAAGTGAATCACGATTTTAAAGAACAATTTACAATCCAAAAAGAGCTTAGAAATGAATTGATCTGGTATCGGAAGGAGTGTCAGGAGGCAACCAAAATCATAAGACGTTATCATGTGATTTTGAACGCCTTGCCTGAAAAAGCAAAAGTGTTTTCTGTTGAGGCCGAGGCTGCCCTTAAGCGGAAATTGTCTGATATGTATGTGTGATATAAACCTAGAGTAGTGTTGTTATGAAATATTATTGTACTGTGTTATTTCGAGTATTTGGAAATTCTGATAGCGACTAAAGGCCCGGCTCGGCCGTCGTATTACGTCCCGGCTCGACTAGTAAAGGTAAGACTAAATAATATGGGCCCGGTTCGACCGTCAAAAGAGCCCGGCTCGACCGTCGTATTACGTCCCGGCTCGACTAGTAAAGGTAAGACTAGAGGCCCGGCTCGTCGGTTGTCCCGGCTCGACGGCCGGTCGTCCCGGGTCGTCGACGTCCGGTCGTCCCGGGTCGTCGACGTCCGGTCGTCCTGGCTCGTCAGTGCGTCAACGTCCGGTCGTCCCGGCTCGTCGACGTCCGTTCGTACCGGCTCGTCGCAAAGGGGGGGGGGGGGTCGTCCCGGGCCTTTCTGGGCCCGGCCTGGCATAATAGCGACTAAAAGCTCGGGACGTCCACTCGTCCCGGCTCGTCGGTGTACAAATACTATGTATCAACCCAGTTCGTCGTCCGCGAGGGTGGGGCGAGGGGGGGGGGAGGGGGGGGGGAAAGAAATCCCCACACTGTCTCGTCGTTGCAAAAAAAATTCGACTGGGACTTGTGCGCATGCGCGGGTATTCTCATCTGTCGCAGAAAAATTTCAACTGTAACTCAAGCGCATGTAATTTAGATTACGATTACAATGTTTCTTGGTTCAATGCCTTTTATACTCA
>JAIXOW010000239.1 GCA_027486615.1 Oxalobacteraceae bacterium
CCAGGCCGCAGTTGATGAACAAGCAATTGTTCCCGAAGTCCAGGCCGCCGCCGATGAACAGGCCATTGTTCCAGAAGTCCAGGCCGCTGCCGATGAACAGGCCACTGTTCCAGAAGTTCAGGCCGCCGAGGAGGTAATACAATGAACTGTGTAAGGAGTATACCGCATAAGAAGTATTTGCTTTACTTGTGTCTTAATGAAAGGGAAATCGTGTAAGAAGTATTCTTAACATTTACTTTGTTTTTCGAATTACAAATCTGTAACAGCCCACTTGTTAAGTATTGCTGTTTGTGTATATTTCAGATCCCTGGATTCAAATGTGCCTATTGCTCCTTTTGCACCGATGATAAGAACGCCTTTCGTTTTCACCTCGCAAATGTTCATCACTCCTATCGTCCATCGCCAAGTAGTGAAACTACTCAGGTATAGTTTAGAGCGAACCAGATTTATAGTTATTTTATAATTATAACAAAAAGTTATTTTCATTTCATTGTTTTTGTTTGTTATTATTAAAGTTTCATTTCTTTTTCCAGGACTTTCTTGTTGACCCATCGTCCGATGAACAGGCCGCCGAAGACGAACAGACCCCTGTTCCCGAAGTCCAGGCCGCCGTTGATGAACAGGCCACTGATCCAAAAGTCCAGGCCGCCGAGGAGGTAGTTATAAACTGTGAACCGTTATAATATGCTATGTTTGTTGTTTGCATTTGGCATCCGTACACATCCTTATCTTTTTTCCAGGTCGATGACCAAACGCCTGTTGTTCCCGAAGTCCAGGCCGCCGCCGATGAACAGGCCATTGTTCCAGAAGTCCAGGCCGCCGCCGATGAACAGACCACTGTTCCAGAAGTCCAGGCCGCAGTTGCTGAACAGGCAATTGTTCCCGAAGTCCAGGCCGCCGTTGATGAACAAGCAATTGTTCCCGAAGTCCAGGCCGCAGTTGATGAACAGGCCACTGTTCCAGAAGCTGATCAGGCCGCCAATGATTCAGACGCCCAGACCGCCGCCGATGAACAGGCCACTGATTCAGACGCCCAGACCGCCGGCGATGATGAACAGGGCACTGATTCAGACATCCAGGCCGCCGATGATGAACAGGCAACTGATTCAGACGTCCCGGCCGCCGAGGAGGTAAACATAAACTATGAACTTTGAATATGTACCGTGTATAACGGATTATTTTACATGTACAGTACATGTATTAATAATATTTTGCGTATTCCGCATAAGAAGTAATTTATTTCATTGTGACTTTTTCACTTACAGCTAAACACAACGCCCATTGGAGGTAGTGACACCCCGGTTGTGTATTCTACTTACCAGACCTATTCTGACTCCTGGGGGATGTCGCCACCAAGTACTTGGCTTTATAAGTACACGAGACCACACCCAGATATGGAAGGTAATAACCTCACTAAATTGTACACTAATTATTGTCACTAGTTTAAAATAAGCTTGCCAAATTACTAATGTGTAATGTTTGTTTGCAGATGGCGACCAGTTTGCCCAAGATCCTGAAACAGGAAAAGTCTACTTCATCTGCGACTTCTGCGACCAAAAGTTTGAAGATTTCCACGCAATGAGGGTTCACAGGGGACTGCATTTGAAGAAGGCTCCCATCAGTGATATTACGGGACTGCCAATATCTTCCTCCTCCTCAGACGGCAGTTTCACAGGTATTAAGTAAATATTTTGTTCATATTGGTCTTGACTTTAAGAACAAAGAAATTGCGTCTTAAGCGGCAAAATAACTAAATTGCTACTTTGCTTTCATAACAGATCAACATCCCGATGACGATGACTTGCTTCTGTTGGCCATGCAACAGTCTGGAGTCCCCGAACAGCAGCCGATCGCCGATGAGCCAAGTCAAATCCCGGAAGAGCCGGAAGAAGAGATCGAAGTTGCTGAACAATCCACAGATGAGGACGAATCAGATGACGAAGGGGTAAGTTTTCAAAGTATTTTGTTGTAGCCCTGTAGCCCCTACTTTGTCTCTAAATATCACTGATGCTATCGCTAAATCAAATTTATTTCATGTTGTATTAATATTTTCAGATACCCGACGTTGTTGTGGATGCTCCAGGCGTCACTGTCACTGCAAACGTCGGCCCAAACGTTTCAGTTGATGCAGCAATCAAGGCCCAGTTCGTTTCATTGCTGGCCACGCAACTGAAGGACAACATCTGTTCCATTTGCGGCCTGAAGTTGGACAACCCAGTCTTTCTCGAAATCCACTTCTGGGAACACACTGGTGACAAAATGGAACTAGAATGTTTAAGATGTGGGGGCCGTTTCGCACACCAGGCTGAGTTCCTTGACCACTTCAGTCGTCACTCTCCAGACTTGATTCCGGAACCAAACGAGCCAATTTTTAAGCTGAGTAAGTATTTTGAGGCACTATCTCGCGATAGATTGATTTTATTGTAATTCATTGTTAGTCGCAATCGTATTTGTACGCACGCGATAATCAATATTCATACCTTTCTTTTTCCTATTTCAGCCATTTCTTCAAAGAGGCTCTTGCCCGACCCGAACGATCCGCA
>JAIXOW010000441.1 GCA_027486615.1 Oxalobacteraceae bacterium
CAGGTACGTAAGTTATAGCAAGCTGATGGGTGTAGCAACGTAATGTGTCGTAATGATGAGTAATGTTACGTAATGTTACGTAATGTTACGTAATATTACTTAAGGTGGTTTGTTCTTTATCTTGGTTTTATTCGTACGATTACGCTTCGCTAATCATACCTACTATACTTAAATGTTCTCTAGGGACGAATAGCGTAGCGTATTCGTCCGTAAGTAATCGCATTCGAAATGTTGCATAAAAAAGCCCCAAATCCCTGAGAATTGAGGCTCTTAAATGTGGTCTTGAATAGCAATACTATACAAGGTCTCTATAAATTCAGAGTTAACAATGAATGTTTTATTTTCTACATACTGATGGTAGATGATTCATTAAAATTTATAGCCAAGTCCAACGTTTGCTTGGGTTGCTTTAACGTTATAAGTTTCACTGTTGATCAATTTGGAATTAAATTTGAATTGTAGTGCTTCTACTTCTACGTATAAATTTTCATCCACCATTGACCGAATTCCTAATCCATAAACATAGCCCTCAAAGGTGTAATCTGTAGAACTATCTAATACTCCAGCTTTCATTCCTGCATAACCGCCTTTTACATACAGTAGACTATTATCGCCCAGTAGAATTCCAGGTTCAACGAATGCAGTCCACAGATTTTTCCCCTTGGTGATTGTGCCTGAGAAGATACCACTTCCGGTACCTGATGTCAGTTTTGAGTTTGAGTAGGTGGCTCCTAAACCTATCATGGTTTTTCGCGAGATTCTTTGGCTAAATGCAATGGTTAAGCCGCCTCCTATATTATTTCCCCCATATGTATCGCTGCCTAAGGAATTTGAATTTTTTGTAGATGCACCAGTCATATTTAAACTTCCACCGATGCGTAATCCTTGAAAGTTTTGCTCATCTGCATGTGCATAGCCTGTAGTCAAAATACTAAGGGTAATCAGTGCATTAGATAGTTGACGCATATTCGTACCTTCATATTTACAATTTATGAAATCGATCAAAATAGATCGAACATAAATTAATATTAATTTTTGGTAAAAATATAGCAACTCATAGGTTGTAGCAACTGAAGTTGGTGTAACGATATGTAATGTTACGTAACGTTGCAGTTTTTTCTTGGATTTGTTCGTACGATTACGCTTCGCTAATCGTGCCTACTATACCTAAATGTTTTTGTAGGGACGAATAGCGTAGCGTATTCGTCCGTATGCATAGTTGACTAGCTAAACGACACTGTTAATCCTGTTAAGCCTATTTGTAAAAACGCGCTTGACCAAACTTCTCCACGTTGCACTGGGTGGGAATCGGTCCAACTTCCGGTAGTGATGATTTCACCGGCTTGTAGTGGTTCAAAGGTGGTTTGGCGTTGTAATTGCTGATGCAAATTCCAAAGCGCATGCAAGGGGCTATCTGATACATCTTTCCCGAATCCTGCAGCCACTAAAGAAGGTGTGCCATTCGCTGTGCATGAAAGCGAGAGTGTGGATGTACCCAACACTTGAACCAGATTACGCCTTGTTGCAGCTGAGAGTAAACGCGGCTCTCCTACGATAAGGGCTTTGTGTAAACCAAATGCAGCAATAGCATCAGCAGCATCAAATTGCCATTCTGGATAGGGTGAGGTGACGATTTCAAAGCCATGCGCCATCCATTCCAAACATTCAGCTAAAGCTTCCACGGTGATGTCAGGTTCTGGAGTGCGAGCAAGCTTAAAGACTAATTCTGGTTCTATGCGTGGTTGCTGCGCTTTTTTCAAGCTATGTAAAGCGCGGTTATCCATGGCGAATTCCACGCTGCTATCAAACAAGGGTGACCAGATTGGATCGGTTATAGCTGACTCTAGGCCGTAACGTTGCCCCATCTTGCGATTGCTAAAGCCTATCTTTCTTCCTATAGGCGTTTCACCTTGAGCGATCCGTATATCAAGGATGGACTTTGCAATATCGTAGGCGTCATCCACACTCACTTTGCCTGAACTCGTGAGTGGATCAAGTAGCGTTCCTGCAGTGCGCGCTTTTAACAGTTTGTGGGCATAGCGGCTGGCCTGGGTAGACATCAGCATGGGAATTCTCCAGCTAAATTATTAAAATATTACTGATTGGTCACAATCTAAACTTGATGTTATACGTTCTGATTAAGATACGCAAACAATTATTTAACCCATTGATTTTATTGAATTAAATGTGTTGATCTCAGGAAAATTTGATTTTGGTAGGGTCTAAAAGAGATGGGGTATTTTTTAGGATTTTCAATCCTGAAGCGTGTTTATTATTACTTGGAAATCTGGCCTCGAGCGCGAATATGGCGCTAGTTTTGGCAGAGCTCCTGAGAGCAGAGGGAGGGGCTGCTGTATCTAGGGTGAGATACAACAGCATTTCGAGTGACTTAATAATTAAACAATTTTTCTTACATTGCCCAAGGTTGTACACCAACCAGATAAGCATGTAAGTAAACCAGTAAAGCAGCCCAAATAACGACACCGATAAAAACAGTCAGCAGATTTTTAGACATGGTGCCTGCAGGTCGGACGACGTTTTCTGTGCGATCTCGTTTGCGGGAAATGCGGAAATCTAATAC
>JAIXOW010000422.1 GCA_027486615.1 Oxalobacteraceae bacterium
ATACCTGCTACTTGATCGGCAGATAATGCGGACATTTGCAATGTGGTCATTGCATTTAATTGCGCACTACTCATAGCAGCAATTTGATTAGAACTGAAGCCAGAAATATCACGGCTTTCTATCATGCGTATTTGCATGGTGCTGAAGAATGCAATCTGCGTATTAGTGATAGAAGCAATTTGTACGCTATCGAGTGACATCATTTGCGATGTCGTTAAAGCAGCTATCTGTGCACTATTTAAAATAGGAAGCTGAACACTGGTCAAACCGGAAATATCACCTGATTCAATCGCTGCCAATTCATCTGCTGTGAAGGAAGCAAGATCAATTGTTGTTAAAGTCCGCCCTGCTTCGATTGCTTTAATTTGTATTGCACTTAAGGTAGCAATTTGATTAGTCGTTAACGCTCCTAATTGCGTACTGCTAAAGGCAGCAATTTGAGCCTCAGAGAAACCCATTAGTGATCTCGTCACTATGGCACTTAATTGATTAGTATCTAAAGCAGCTACTTGCGCAGTCGTTAATGCATTAACTTGCACACTACTTAATACTGCAGCTTGCTCAACTGTCATGCCACTTAAATCAGCAGTTTCAATAGCACGCAATTGTGTAATGCTGAGCATCGCAACCTGCGATGTGGTCATGCCATTGATTTGATCTGCATTCATAGCCTGAATCTGCTGTGAAGTTAGGCCACTGATATCACGCGTTTCTATCGCACTAACCTGCGCGGAATCCAGACTTTGAATCTGTAATGTCGTTAACGCGCTAACTAATCTTGCGTTAAGTGATTGTATTTGCTCTAAGGTCAGCCCTGGAATATCCGAGATCTCAATACCTTTAATAGCCAAAGTAGAAAGATTACCGAAATCAGTAGTTTCTATAATGGCGATTTGTACACCACTCATTTGAGCGAGTTGTGCCGATGTCAGTGCACTCGCTTGGAATGTTGTCAAAATTTGGATTTGCGCATCGGTTAAACCTGGGATACCCAAATCCTGAATCATGCGTATTTGAGTCGTATTCATCGCAGCAATTTGCGATGTAGTGAGACTAGCGACTTGATCACTATCCAAACCTAGAATCTGTGATGTCGTCAGCACATTGATTTGTGCTGTGGTCATCGCAGCTAATTGATCAGTTCGCAGACCGGACACATCGCGTGCTTCAAGAACACGCAATTCTTCTGTGGTTAAACCTATTGCTTCATTGTTAGTTAATGCACGTCCAGCTTGTATCGCAGAAATTTGATTTACCGTCATTGCGGCAATTTGCGCAGTCGACAACACATTAATCTGCAAGCTATCTAGAGCTGCTATTTGACTAGTCGCCATAGCTCTGATTTGTGCCGTACTCATTACTACTAATTGAGCAGTAGTCAGCCCTGCAATATCACCACCTTCAAGCGCACGCAACTCATCGGTAGAGAAATTGAGTAAATCAGTTGCAGTTAAGGTACGACCAGTTTCAATTGCACGAATCTGCGTTGTATTTAATACAGTAATTTGATTCGTTGTTAATTCACTCATCTGGAAACTATTCAGCACTGCAATATGTGCAGCGGTCAAGCCACCGATATCAACGGTTTCAATTGCATGTATTTGGCTAGTATTAAATGCTGAAAATTGTCTAGAAGTCAGTGCATTAATCTGAGCACTATTTAAAATCTGGATTTGGTTAGTAGAAAGTGCAGCGATCGCCGAGGTAAATAGTGCATTCGCCTGATCACTTCCTATAGCATTGATTTGAGCAGTAGTAATTGCCCCTATCGCTGCTATTTGCTTAACAGTCATCGCTGCTATTTGCAAAGTAGTTAATGCAGCAATCTGAGCTGTATTGAGAACTGCAATATGGTTAGTAGTTAAGTTAGGAAAATCACGCGACTCAATCGCACTGATTTGATTCGTACTAAGAGCAGCAACCTGAACAGTATTAAATGCTCCAATATGATTCGCAGTTAAAGAAGCTATCTGATTAGAACTTAAATTTGCAACGTCGATTGCTTGTATTGTACGAGTCGTTAAACCACCAATATCGACAGTCTCTATTGCAGCGAGCTGAGTAGCGGAAAGAGCAGCAACTTGTAAGGTATTGAGCGCATTCACCTGTGCGCTATTTAAAATTGAGACTTGGGCTACTGTTAAACCTGTAATATCTCTGGTTTCAATCGCTGCAATTTGCGTCAGACTTAACGCTATAACTTGCAATGTAGTCATCGCAGCAATTTGATTGCTGTTGAGCGCAATAATTTGATTGGTATTTAACGCAACCAAATGGAATGATTGCAACGATCTAATATCAGTGGTAGGAAAGTTCGTTCTAAACTGATATACCGAGGGTATACCTTGTATCTGAGCTACATTTAAAGCTTGAATCTGAGTGGTAGACAGTGCATAAACTTGGTTACTACTTAGTGCATTAATTTGTGCGCTCGAGAAACCAGACAAGTCACCTGATTCAATCGCACGGATCTGCATGGTATTGAGTACGGCGAGTTGCGCTGTATTCAACATAGCTAGGTGCGCAGAATTTAATGCAATGATTTGGAATGTAGTCAGGCTAGATAAATCACGAGTTTCGACAGCACTAATTTGATCAGTAGAGAACAAACCTATTTGGGTAGTACTTAATGATCCCAGTTGCGCAGCTGTCAATGCAGAGATTTGCAATGAGGTCAGCTTAGAGATTTCCAGACTACGCAAGGTAGTCGTTGACATACCAGCAACCACAGTCGTAGTGATTGCATTAATTTGTCTGCTATCCAGAACAGCAACCTGACTCGTAGTTAAGGCATTCATTTGAGCACTGGTTAGTGCTGCCATCTGCCTTGTTGTCAGACCTGCGATATCGCGAGTCTCGATAATGCGTATCTGTGATGAACTCCAAGAATTGATTTGATGCGTGGTAAATGCACCGATTTGCGCACTAGTGAGAGCGACAACCTGCGAGGTGGTCATACCTCTCAAATCGCTAGTCTCAAAGGCACTGACTTGGCTGGTTGTGATTGCAGCGAACTGCGTGGTCGTCAATGTTGAAACTTGGGTACTATTCATGCCCACAATTTGGGCACTGAGTAATTTCGTTACATCGATAGCGCGAATTGCCGCAGTCGATAAGAATGTGATGTCACGTGATTCAATTGCATTCAGTTGTGCATCGCTTAAGACAGCAATTTCACGACGGGTAAGCGCTCCGACTTGGGAACCTGTGAGTGCTTCGATTTGTCTGGTGGTCAGCGCAGCGATTTGTGTAGGTGTAAAGCACAATAACTGACTAGTATTAACTGATGCAATATCGCTTGTTTCCAGAGCCTGAATTTGGCCAGTGGTCAGCGCGGTTAATTGTAATGTCGTTAGTGAGTTAAGTTGGGTGGTATTAAAGGCAGAGATCTGTGCTGTGCTTAAAGCAGTAATCTGAGTGGTTGTAAATCTACTTAATTGTGTGCCTTTCAGATTATTAATATCTGCAGTGTCAATAGCTAACAGCTGATTTGTAGTTAAAAATGCTAACTGTAAAGGCGTAAACCCATTGAAATGCGTACTGTTTAACGCTGCCAACTGCAGCGAATTCAATGCAGTAACCTGCGCTTGAGTAGATGCTAGTGCTACTATTTGAGTAGATGTTAAAGCTCCAACTTGAGCGGATGTAAATGCATCTATTTGTGTAGATATAAGAACAGCTATTTGAGCAGTCGTTAAATTTACAGTGAGCGCTGCAATTTGAGCACTTGTAAAATTAGCAATATCCTTGCTTTGTATCGCATCAATTTGTTCAGCGTTCAATACTCTCAGCGTACTAGTACTAATATTTTTTAACTGCGATGCAAATAAGGCCGCAATTTGACTCGTAGTCATTGCAGCGATATCGCGAGTCTCTATAGATGTGACTTGAAAACCCTGTAATGCCGCTATTTGCGCGCTAGTTAAACTATTGATTTGTGCTGAGCTCAGTGCAACAACTTGCGTGTCAATTAATGCACGAACCTGTGTTGTGGTTAGGCTAGCAATCTGATTTGAATTTAACGCTGCTACCTGCACACTGGATAATGAGCGCAATTGCACCACACCGAGTTGCGTAATTTGCGCAGTGGTGAATGTGCCAACTTGGGTGGTATTGAACGCCGAGACCTGTATAGTCGTCAGACTAGCAACATCAGACAGTTCTATTGCTACGATTTGCGCACTATTTAAAACTGCTAACTGATTGGAGTTGAGCGCATTTAACTGCGCGCTATTTAATGTAACAATCTGAACCGTATTTAAATTTGCAATATCGGCAGTTTGTATTGCATCAATTTGCGCTGTATTCCATGCAGCAAATTGCAAGGTAGTTAAAGCATTTAACTGAGCTGACGTTAATGCAGCAACTTGATCCGTGGTGAATGCACGGAAATCACGACTTTCTATTGCACTAACTTGATCAACACTTAACGCAGCTACCTGTGCCGCGCTCAAGCCGTTTATCTGAATACTATTTAGCGCTTGTACCTGCTCAACGCCAAAACCACCCAATTGGGAGGTGCTTAAGTTGCTAATTTGATCTGTAGTCAGGCCACCCACATCACGCGTTTCTATCGCATTAATCTGGGCAGTTGTGAGGAAAGTAATTTGCTGATTGGTGAAACTACTGATTTGGAAACTATCAAAAGCAGCGATTTGATCAGCAATAAAGGATTTTACTTGTAGCGAATTAAATAAGCCTACTTGGGCTGAGGTCAGAGCGCCGACCTGATTCGCATCAAACAGAGGAAGCTGTGAGGAACTGAATGCTAAAAGTTGTGAATCTGATATCGATCTAATGTCTCTAGTGGTGAGATTAGCGATGTCGTCTGCAGTTAAACTGCGAATGTCTGCGGTGGTGAGACTAGTAATAACGATTGACATGACATCAGACCTTTTATCGATTCATCCTTCAGGCACGAAAATCACAAATATCGCGCCTGAAAATAGTAAAAAAGCAAGACCAACACTGAAAAAGCGCTGTTTTGCTACTGATTGCGCGCTCATCCACCGGCCGTACTGCCCCTATCGACTCTTATCGACACGAGCCCGCATTTCCTTAATGCGTTTTTTACATTAATGCCGAATTAAGCTTGTCATTCAGTAAACTTTGCGTATCTTGCTTCACATAGACCATGTAAGCATCGGCGCCATCGCTACTAAAATTAGCAGCAATCGCACCGCCATCCGTGTTGGCTAGGCTCGTTGCGCTAGCTTCTGCCGCAATTACATCTGCTTGCGGCTTACTTATTACTTCTCCAAGATTGAGGTTAAGTGCTGCTGGCCCACTAGTCTTATCTGCTTTGTTTGCATTGCTATCTACAGCAAACCAGACATCACCCATACGCTGGGTCTCACCTGCTGCATTGGTATAGCTACCCATGAGGCCGATCAGATTGCCATTATTAAATTCAGAAGAAGAATTGGCTTGCAGGGACAAGCTAGCGATACCTTTTTCAGTCAACGAAGATAATTCACCTGCATCGGTCATGCCATTGCTGTTGCGATCTATCCAAACTGATAACTGACTAAAGGCTGCATCATTAGCGTCAATTAAGCCATCGAGATTGCTATCAAGTGCACTCAACGCAACATAGCCATCTTTAGCTTTTTGACCATTACCGAGAACAGTACCCACACCAAATAACTCACCACCATCATTGATCTGACCATCACCATTTAGATCACGCACCAACAGCGCATCCGTTGAATCTACCCAACCACTCTTTTCAGTTAACCCATCATTATTGACATCAAACACCACACCATTCTTGGCCGCCAGTGTTTGAATACCATCGCCATTCATATCTAGAATTAATGGTGTGTTACTTAAATAAGCAGTAACCTGTTCAGCAGAGAAGGCTTGTAGCTGCGATGCTGAAATTGCGCCAATTTGCGCCGTGGTCATTGCGGTAATTTGATTTACGCTCAGTCCAGATACATCTGCTACCTGAATAGCGCGTACAGCGGTTGTGGTCAGGCCTGCAATGCTGCCCACATCAATAGCGGCAATTTGGCTACTGTCCATGGCCACTACTTGTGCGGCAACCAAACCGCTCATTTGCGCACTATTCCAAGTAGCAATGTGATCGACTGAAATTGCTGCAATATCACGTGCTTCAATTGCACGCACCTGTGCAGTCGTAAAGACGGCAAGATCTGCAATTTCAAATGCACCAATCTGTGCGCTATTTAAACCCACAATTTGAGCAGTTGAGAGAGCGCGTACTTGTGCTGTACTAAATTCTGCAATTTGTGAGGTCGTTAAACCAACCAGATCTCTGACTTCGATACTACGAATTTGTGTAGTGCTCAACAAGCCAATTTGATCAATTGTAATAGCACTGATATGCGCACTATTTAATGAGGTAATTTGTGCAGAGGTTAAACCCGCTAGTTGCGTATTATTTAAAACAACGAGTTGATCTGTTGTAATGCCAGCAAATGTAGTTAACTTCACTGCACCCAACTGCGTGCTAGTAAATTCCATCATTTGATCTGGTGTGAAAGCTGCAAGCTGAGTCAAGGATAAAGCATTGACCTGTGCTTCTGACAAGATACTGATGTCACTGACTTCAATTGCTGCGATTTGTGCTGTGTTAAATACTGCGATTTGTGCAGCGGAAAAAGCTGCAATTTGCGTAGTTTCTAAAGTAGCGATTTGATCCGTACTTAATCCAGCAAGATCACGCAATTCTATCGCTCGAATTTGCGCCGTCGTAAGGCAAGCAATATTGATCAAATCCATAGCTGCGATTTGTGCAGAATTAAATCCAACTATCTGTGCCGTAGTCAGCGATGACAACTGCAAACTATCCAATGAACCAATTTGTGCACTAGTGAGTCCAGTTAAATCTCTTACTTCAATCGCTCGAATTTGAACAGTTGAGAAATTAAGGATTTGATCAACTGACATCGCATTGATATGAGCGCTATGTAAAATAGCAATTTGGGCAGTGCTCCAAGCTTTTAGATCAGTAGCTTCAATCTCCATCACTTGAGAAGTACTCAACGCTGCTACCTGCGAAGTAGACATGGCTGCCAATTGCAGACTATTCAAGGTACTCATGTGCGAACTAGTGAGGCCAGCTATATCTTTAGCCTCAATAGCACGTACCTGTGCTGTAGTAAAAATCGTTAATTGATCTTGGGTTAGTGCAGCAATTTGCGCGCTATTAAGCGCAACTATTTGTGCAGTACTCCAGCCAGTTAAATCAACGTCATCAATAATGGCTATTTGTATTGTGCTCAACACAGCAACTTGTGACAAGGTGAGTGCCTGAATTTGCGCACTATCAAGCGCAACCATTTGTGAAGTTGTAAAAACAACTAAATCACGGGTTTCTATACCCTTAATTTGGGTTGTCGTTAGTGCTGCAATTTGATCATCCGATAGCAATCTAACGCCAGCTGAATTAAATGCTGCAATCTGCATGCTAGTAAAGCCAGCAAAATCACCTACTTCGATCGCCATCACTTGAACGGTATTGAGTACCGTGATCTGTGATGTGCTTAGTGCCGCTAACTGCATACTTGATAGGGCAATAATGTGATCGTCAGTCAAGCCACCTATATCCCTGACTTCAATTGCTCTAACCTGAGTCGTAGTCAACTCTGCCACTTGTGCAGTTGACATTTGCTGTATCTGTAGACTGCTTAATGCAACGATTTGTGCAGTATTCCATGCAATTAAATCACCCGGATTTATTGCAGCAAACTGCAAGGTGGTGAGCGTGGCAATTTGTGAAGTGCGCAATGCCGCTAATTGCGTGCTGTCAAATGCTGCCATTTGTGCTTCAGTCAAACCAGCCAAATCAGCTAATTCAATTGCTGCTATATCGACCGAACTTAAGCCCGCAACCTGATCGGTGGTGAGTGCACCGATTTGTGCACTATTCAACGACATGATTTGCTGTGAAGTGAAGGCAGCTATCTGTGATGTATCTAATGATGCAATCGCATCCAAACTAATACCGACTAAATCTCTCGTTTCTATGGCCGCAATTTGATCGACTGAGAGCATCAAAATCTGATCACTGGTCAATGAATTAAACTGGACGCTATTTAAATTTGCGATCTGAGTAGTCGATAATGCACCGATTTGTATATCGTCTAGCAGAGCAATTTGAACACTACTTAACCCTGATAAGTCGCGTATCTCAATAGCAGCAATTTGATCTGCGGTGAGCGCTATGACTTGGTTACTCGTGAATGCGCGTATGTGGGCGCTATTAAAAGTAACGATTTGCGCTGTGGTTAACGCTGCAAGATCATCCGCATCAATAGCGGCAATTTGGGCACTATTTAGCGCTAATGTTTGCGCAGTGGTGAGAGAAGCTAACTGCATACTGTTCATAGCAATGATAGCGTCTGTCGTCAGCACTGCTAAATCTCTAATCTCTAATGCGGCGACTTGTGCAGTATTAAACGCTGAAATTTGCATCGTTGTCATTGCTTTGACTTGCGTACTCGTCAGAGAAATGATTTGTGAACTCTTCCAACCAGTTAAATCATCAGCATCAATCGCAACTAGCTGAGCCGTTGTTAGCGCACTGACTTGTGAAGTCACAAATACTGCTATCTGAGCGCTATTGAGCGAACTAATTTGATCAACACTCATCGCCACTAAATCGCGTGTTTCAATAGCACGTATTTGAGCAGTAGAAAAATTAGCTAGATTAACGCTAGAGAGTGCTTGAACCTGATCACTTGATAGTCCCAATACCTGTGCTGTGGTCATGGCATTGGTTTGATCCAAATTTAAAGCAGCAATTTGGGTTGTACTAAATCCAACTAAGTCGCGCACTTCAATCGCAACTAGTTGGTCAGTTGCTAAAAATTCTAACTGCGCCGTTGTCATCGCACGGATATGCGTACTATTCAAGGCAATAATTTGTGCAGTCGTCAGTCCCGCAATATCAGCAGGATCTATGGCGCTAAAGTGATTAGAATTTAATGCAGCAGTTTGTACTGTGGATAAAGAAGATAGCTGAGTACTATCCATCACTTCAACTTGACTTGCTGTTAAACCTGATAAATCTCTTACTTCTATGGCTCTAATTTGTGCCGTAGATAAGCGCACTACTTGATCGGTTGTGAAGGCACGGATTTGATTGCTATTTAATGCAACGATTTGTGCAGTACTCCAACCTAAAAAGTCTTCTGCATCGATAGCACTAATTTGGTCTGTGTTTAAAGCCGTTACTTGTCTTGTAGTTAATACAGAAATCTGCAGGCTATCTAACGATTGAATTTGCTCAACTGTTAAAGAAGCAATGTCATCCGTAGTTATCGATCGGATTTGAGTGGTACGTAGAGCACCGATTTGATCGGTATTAAAAGCACTAAACTGCACGCTGTTCATAACAGCGATCTGAAAAAAAAAAAAAAATGGTATTTGATTTGTTGTAAAAAATACAACCTGATCACCGCTAAATGCTGTGATTTGGCGGGTAGTAATCGCTTGAATAGCCGACGTCGTGAGGCTAAGAATATCTTGCGAAGTTAATTCAGAAATCTGAGTCGTGGATAGACTTGCGACGGGATTTGCCATGACGTGAGTTCTCTAGTTATTTCACCGTACAAGTTTAGCGAATAAATGATTAATCGCTACATATTAACAAGGCTACTTAGCCTCCAAACATTCAGCACACGCTGAATCTTGATTGGTTTTATGCGGCACTACCGTGCCTGATTCACATCCGACACGGTAGATTCGCTGTTTCAAAAAAAGCTACAGACAGTTTAGATAATCACAGTGTGTAGTTTGTGATTTACCAGTAATTGTGCATCCTGGTTCACATACACATCGTAACTCTGTGCGCCATCTGTCACAGTGCCATGCTGGCTCCAACCTTCTCCACCTTGGGTCAACTGTACTGTGTCGCCTGCATCACCATCTATCTTCACGGTTGATAAGCCATTCACATCGTGCTCTCCTAAGGACAACACATCGTTCAACGCTACATTCAATCCCGCTGGTTCACCAATCTTCAGATCAACATGTGATACCCCACCGCTCTTCTCAACTACTGCCGCCAGATCAAACACTTTCTGACCCGAGTTATCGACTGAGAACCAGACGTCACCCATGGTATGGGTTGCGCCATCGGCCGTGGTGTAGCTTCCCATCAGACCTATCAAGTTACCGTTATTCATCTCGCTCGACTGTGTCGCAGCACCTCGCAAGCGTGTAATACCGAGATCCGACAAGTAGGTCAATTCACCGGCATTGGTCTTACCGTCACTATTGCGATCGGTCCAGCCCATGAACTGTCCGAAGGCTGCGTCATTGGCATCAATCAGTCCATCGAGGTTGCTATCAATAGCA
>JAIXOW010000270.1 GCA_027486615.1 Oxalobacteraceae bacterium
GTCACAAAGTTATATTATTGTTTAAAAACGAGATTAAAATTAAAGTAAAAACAAAAAAATTCTCTTTCTTTACAAAAAAATTTCTACTATATGTTAAAAATTTACAATACGTAAAAGACAAAAAATTCTCTTTTACGAAATTATTTTACGAAATTTTTATTTTACTTTTACGAAACGGAAATAAGTAAAGGTTTCATTACAATTTATAAAATCGGAGAATAGGAAGAAGCAAAAATATTTCAAAGTTTGTAACCAAAGTTAAACATATTATTATTTTAAGTTTTTATTTTTCTATAAACAAAAGATACTTACCATGCTCGACGCAGGACCAGTATAAAATGACCAATTTTAAGAATAATTTCAAAATGGCCGTTTCCGTTTACATGTGCCCAAAAGTAAGACGCAATTGAAATAGAGCAGTTCATTTCAGAAACAAAATGTAATTAGTGCGTAGAAACAAACGTAGCAACTTAATGAAAAAAGTGTTACAAATTTTGTTTTCCACATTCTCCCCTTGAATTGCCTATGAGCAAAAAGAAAAAAGTTTGGGCCAGCCAAAAGTTGTTTTGTGGCTATTCAAAAAATATCTTTAAAATATGCCTTTACATAAAATTAATAAATTGGTAAATGCTAATGTTTTACTTTTTGAGTTGCAATCAATCTCTCATTTTTACCCAGCGTTTACTTTTTTAAATGATTTCATAATGTATTAACTTAAGCAATTACAAATATTTACATATTATTTGAATGGACTCAAACAAGTTTATCACGCCATACACATGACGCCTTTTTCCCACCATTCAAAAAATACTCTTAGAGTTTAAAGCAAAATATATAAGTCCAACTTACATAAAATTTATATATGTCATGTTTGCGTGTTAAAAACAAAAGAAAAGAATAAAATGGTAGAATTTGAAATGAACAACACACCACTTCAAAAGATTTAAATGCACCAAAACATGTCTGCCATAACGCAATTCCAAATTAATAAATATAAGTCCATTTTCACATTTTCTCGCGTATTTTATGAATGGAATAATTTAGTTTCAAATATTGCCCTTCTTCTAGGATTTATCAAAAAAAAGGCAGCTATTACAGAGAATAACAATTAAAATAAAACTCGCATATCCTATATTTTCCACATTTATTTCTTAGTTAATTTGACACTAATAACAAACTTTATATATTATTCATTCAATTTGATATTACACACTACAATTATTTAAAATGACATTTATTGCTTTGACAATTCATTTTCAGGTTGACCAATGTTCATGTCTTTGCAACATGCATTAATTTGTTCCTCGTCGAGATCGTATCGATTCATAAGAAAAAATAGTTTTTCCATCAGCTCCTTGTTTGACTCTTCCGGCATCAAGTGCAATTGCTTGCATAACCCGCCTATCGGGTACAAGTAGTAATATTCACTTTTATAATCTTTTTTTTCGTAGAGACAAAGAATGTCCACCACTTGTGCAAAAAGTCCCATAATGGCATGTTTTCGTTGAAAGTTTTCACTTTTAGGAATAAACCTTTCCTCAATTTCGGGACGAGAACGCACAAAGGCCTCCAAGTACCTGGCCTGAACAGCTGCAATGTCGCTCGGATGAATATTTGTTGTAGGTCCGATATCGCTTTTAAAAACATTTTCAAAACTTTTTCTCGATTTTCCTATGATGGGAAAAGTATGAGTAAATAGGTGCTGATTGGAAGTGATGATAGAAAAAACTGACGGAACAGTTTGCACGCTGCCACGAGTCTTGGTTGGCACGGGTTCCCCCCTGGCAATGGCTTTGAGTCGATCGCAGTCTGCTGATTTTACCAGATTGGTTAAATTAACGTCGTGCATAAGCATGGTAGATTTAGCGTCAAAATTAAATCGAGAGACGCCCTTTTCTGTCGTCACCATGTGTGCAACTTCCAACAGGGGATTTTCAAAAATCATCGTCTTGCCGCAAGAATTTAATCCGGAAATGACGAGTTGCAGCATGTTGTCGCCGGGCTGACGTCGGTTTGTCAGAAAGGAAAAAAATATCAAAGTAAAGGCATGATCAATACTTATTTTCCCCAATTGGTCCGCTGGTTTACTAACTTTAAGGTGGACATCTTCTTTGGCATTAATCCAAGTGTTGAAACAGACACGATAATTTTCAGCCATTTCTTCTGTAGATGTCTTCTTTGATTTAATGACTGCAAATTTTTCGTTGAGAAGCTTTTGTTCCTTGTTTGCTACGTACTGTTTCAACAGAGGAGAAAACCTGTGTGCCAAAATGATGGACGTATCGGCCAACTTCAGCTGGGCTTGTTGAAGTTTCTCTTGTTGGTTGAGGTCGGCCGAGGCGGCAGCTTCAAAATCGTTTTTTTCAAAGGATGTCATTAACTCATCCAAAAACTTTTCTTCGTTCTTTTCTTTCTTTGACAAAAGAACATTTTTCATAAATTCCAACTTGGCTTCTTCAGACATATATTCACCATCAGATTCCATCTAAAACAGAACGAGTAAAAATGACATTAATTATTAAATCTTAAAAATAGATATAAAAGGTCAAAAACGTTCTTACCTTTGGTCCTGTGTTTTACAAGGGTCTCACAACACTATCGGCTAGAGTATCAAAGTCAAAGCTTTATATAAAAGTCAAGGGCTCGCCTTAGCATAGCGAGAATAGACCAAATTTATATTTAAAAAAACAACCACGATTTAATGACAACCGCCAAAAGAAGATTTCTGTTACATTTCTATCATTTTCTTTTGGGCGGGCATGTACCTTCAGTTTCCGCATATAAACCATTGATGTTATAAGGCGGAAGATTATTTTCTTTTGGGCGCGCATGTAACTTTAGTTTCCGCATATAAACCGTTGACACTACAACATTGAATCAGGAAAAAATTAGGCGCCTATGCAAATCCTAACGTTCTTTTTAGTCTCAACTTTGGATTTCCGCATTTAATATTTGCGGGTAAAAACAACATTAAACTAAAAACCGTTGACAACATAACATTGCATCAGGAGAAAAAGAGGCGCCTGGGCACACCCTAACGTTTTCATTTCGTGTATTATAAATAAAAGTTTGTTCCTAAATGGAGTCAGTGTCCATTCAGGGAGGTTTCAGAAAGGTCCTCGTGTCAAAATTTGACTTCTCCCCCTCTGAATAATAGAAAAAGTCCAAAAACAC
>JAIXOW010000031.1 GCA_027486615.1 Oxalobacteraceae bacterium
ACCTGCGCGCCGACCAACGAGAACCTGATGGAACTGCTGATCATGGTCGATGCGTTGAAGCGCGCATCAGCTGGCCGTATTACCGCTGCGATTCCGTATTACGGCTACTCCAGACAAGATCGTCGCCCCCGCTCAGCGCGTGTTGCGATCTCGGCCAAAGTGGTCGCCAATATGTTGCAAGAAGCTGGTGTAGAACGCGTGTTGATTATGGATTTGCATGCAGATCAAATTCAGGGATTCTTCGATATCCCCGTTGATAATATTTATGCTTCACCGATTTTGCTGACCGATTTAGTTGAGAAGAATTACGATGATTTACTCGTCGTCTCTCCTGATGTAGGTGGTGTGGTTCGTGCAAGAGCCTTAGCGAAACGTTTAAATTGTGACTTAGCGATTATTGACAAACGTCGCCCCAAAGCGAATGTGTCTGAAGTCATGAATATTATTGGTGAAGTGGAAGGGCGTAATTGCGTCATCATGGATGACATGGTGGATACAGCAGGCACTCTCACTAAAGCAGCAGAAGTATTGAAAGAGCGTGGTGCAAAGAAAGTGGTGGCATATTGCACACATGCTGTGCTTTCTGGTCCGGCTGTTGATCGCATACAAAATTCGCCATTAGATGAATTAGTTGTCACGGATACGATTCCTCTTACCGCGCAAGCAAAAGCGTGCGGCAAGATCAGACAATTAACCTGTGCGTCCTTACTGGCTGAAACCTTTAAGCGCATTAGTCAGGGTAATTCAGTGATGTCTTTATTCGCTGAGGATGAAGCAGGTAATTAATTTTTTTAAATAGAATGTGAGTGCAGTGTGATGCTGTACTCGAATCATCATCCTCTGGTCGCGGGGGATGACAATCTCGGGATACCCATCCCAATTTAGGAGTTAAACATGAAAGTTGTTGCTTTTCCACGTACTGAGCAGGGGTCCGGAGCGAGCCGCCGCCTGCGCAGAGCGGGTCACACGCCAGGCATTATTTATGGCGGTCCTGCTGCACCAGTAAATATCTCTCTCGATCACAACGCGCTTTATCATGCGTTGAAAAAAGAAGCTTTTCATTCTTCCATTCTCGATATGGATGTAAACGGTAAAGTTGAAAAGGTATTGCTGCGTGATTTTCAAGTTCACGCTTATAAGCAATTAGTTTTGCATGCTGATTTTCAACGCGTTGATGAAAACCAAAAGATTCACGTTAAAGTGCCTCTGCATTTTATTCATGCTGATGTATCACCTGCTGTGAAATTAGGTGCCGGCATTATTAGCCACGTGATGACAGATTTAGACATTAGCTGCTTGCCTAAAGATCTGCCTGAATTCATCGAAGTTGATTTATCTAAGATGGAATTAGGCACTTCATTACATTTAGCTGATTTAAAATTGCCTGCTGGTGTTTCTGCAGTTCATTCTAAAGACAATCCAACCATTGCTACTGCATCGGTACCTGGTGGTGGTAAGGCTGAAGCTGTCGCCGATGCTGAAGCTGCGCCTTCACCTGAAGAGAAAAAATAATTCTGCGTTTATTTTGCAGAATTATCAGCCCGCTCTGTTTGAGCGGGCTTTTTTTTATTTGGTTTAATCAGCTTTCTGCATTGACCATCAGATCTTGAATATTCAGTACTCTCTAAATGACGGATAATCCTTTTTATTCCATTCATCTGTTTTCTTATGTCCATACGCTTAATCGTCGGCCTCGGTAATCCCGGTAGTGAATATGAATTGACCCGACATAATGCTGGCTTCTGGCTCGTTGATCGTCTTGCAGGATCGGGTTTACAACGTGAAGCGCGCTTTCAAGGACTGGCAAAAAAATCTCGCATCGCAGATGAAGAAGTATGGCTACTCGAGCCGCAAACTTTCATGAATCGCTCCGGCCTATCTGTGGGTGCGTTGAGTCGCTTTTATAAAATCGAACCCGCTGAAATTCTGGTAGTACACGATGAGTTAGATCTCCCACCGGGATCAGCCAAGTTAAAAAAAGGGGGATCATCGGGTGGACATAATGGTCTCAAAGATATTACTGCAGTAATGGGCACGCAAGAATATTGGCGTCTACGTCTGGGTATAGGTCATCCACGTGAATTACAACTGCAACAAGTGGTAGCTGATTTCGTGCTGCATAGACCACGTAAAGAAGAACAAGCATTGATTGATGAAGCCATAGACAAAAGCCTGTCCGTCATTCCCTTGCTATGTCAGGGCTTGTTTGAAAAAGCAATGTTAGAGCTACACACACGGTAGTCCAATATTCGCACAGTGTGCTTATAAATAACCCTACCTAGATACTTGGGGATATGTTCATATCCCCTTAAGCCACTGCGTTCCCAGAGTTTTGTTTTAGTAAGCACAGCATCAATCAAAAAGATTCACGACTCTTTATTATTATCAAAAAAATATTAATTAAGGTATTACTTTTTTGATAACCTCTGACGTATAATCCCGCCACACGCAAGAAAATGGCCTCTTGGCTGGTTGATTTTTTGAAAACTTTCAATGACGGGGAATACTGATGAGCACTTACAAAGAACTGCAAGGTCAAATTGAAAAACTCCAACATGAAGCGGAAAACGCTAGAAAAAATGAATTAATAAACGCAATTAATGATATTCAAATCAAAATGAAGGAATTTGGGATTTCTGCGGATGATCTTGGCATCACTGGTCGCAAAAGAGTAGGTAAATCAACTCGTAAACCAGTCGCACCTAAATATAAAAATAATACAACCGGAGAAACATGGAGTGGTCGCGGCAAACCACCAAAATGGATGGCAGGTCACGATAAGTCACAATACTTAATCAAATAAATCTGATTGATTTTCATAAAAACAGCTGCTTATCGCATAACAAGTAGCTGTTTTTTCATCAGCGTAAAAAACCACGCGTCAAACCTAACAATAAAATCCGCGCATCTAACCAAAATCCGCGCTGCTCTAAATACCGTTTCGCATAATCTAATCGTATTGGTAATACCTGCTCAACATAGGCCTGCTCGAGCTCTTCACCTTCTAAGCCAGCTAACATACGTTTTTCATCGGCAAATTCTATCGTTGCTAAATCGGCCAGACCAGGTTTGACTGACAAAATAAGCTTTCTATCCGCAGTCGGATAACAACCTACATAGCGCGGCAATTCAGCACGCGGCCCTACCAAACTTAAATCACCACGCAACACATTAATCAGCAAAGGCCATTGCGCAATGCCTAAACGTCGCAACACACCGCCTATGCGCGTTACCTGCTCGCCATGACAACCGCCCACCATTTCCATCGCATCTGGATCGGTCAGGGCAGTATGAAATTCAAATACCTTCACCATACGACCATTACGCCCAACTCGATGCGGTCGCGCTAATACGGGACCACGGGTTTCCAACCAAATCAAGATGGCAATCAAGAGCGCAAACGGCATCAAACACAGCAAGGCTATTAAAGAGAAAACTACGTCAACACTTCGTTTCATAAGCACCTACTCCTACAGATAATCAACATACTAAAACTGACAAAGAATGATGCAGTTATTCGCTCAAATCCAGCAGCCCATCGCCAATGCGAATACGAGCATCACCAAGAGTACAATACTGCTTTTATTTTCTTGCGTGTGCAGGCTAGTTTTCAGCACAGGTAAACACTCTTTTAAGCAGATCATCTCATGAGTCTTCAATGCGGCATCGTTGGCCTACCTAACGTAGGCAAATCCACTCTTTTTAATGCGCTCACTAAAGCCGGTATACCAGCAGAAAACTATCCATTTTGCACGATAGAACCGAATGTCGGTGTAGTGGAAGTGCCCGATCCGCGTTTAGGTCAGTTAGCAGAGATCGTTAAACCAGAGCGCGTTTTAGCAGCAACCGTTGAATTCGTCGATATCGCCGGCCTAGTCGCAGGCGCTTCTAAAGGCGAAGGCTTGGGTAATCAATTCTTAGCCCACATCCGTGAAACCGATGCCATCGTCAATGTCGTGCGCTGCTTTGAAGATGCGAATGTGATTCATGTGGCAGGCAAAGTCAGCCCGCTCGATGATATCGCTGTCATTCAAACCGAACTCGCGTTAGCAGATATGGGTACGGTAGAAAAAGCCATACACAGAGAAACTAAAAAAGCACGCTCCGGCGATAAAGATGCAGCTGCACTAGTGAGCTTGATGGAGAAGGTAATGACTGGTCTGAATGATGCGATTCCCGTGCGCGCTATGGGCTTCGATAAAGATCAGCTTGCTATGCTCAAGCCACTCTGTTTGATTACGGCTAAACCCGCTATGTATGTCGCCAATGTGTCTGACACTGGGTTTACCAACAATCCCTTGCTCGACACCTTAACTAATTATGCAAAAACACAAAACGCACCTATCGTTGCAATTTGTGCTTCAATAGAATCAGAAATCGCTGATCTTGAAGACGCAGATAAAGAAGCTTTTTTAACCGATATGGGCATGCAAGAACCAGGCTTAAATCGTTTAATCCGTGCTGCGTTTTCTTTGCTAGGCTTGCAAACTTATTTCACTGCTGGTGTAAAAGAAGTCCGTGCATGGACTATTCATACGGGTGACACTGCACCGCAAGCAGCGGGTGTGATTCACACCGATTTCGAGCGTGGTTTTATTCGCGCACAAACCATAGCCTTTGATGATTTTATTTCTCACAAAGGCGAGCAAGGCGCAAAAGAAGCCGGCAAGATGCGTGCTGAAGGAAAAGAGTACATCGTGAAAGATGGCGATGTATTGAACTTCTTGTTTAACGTTTAAAAATAGTTTTAAGTCGATAACGCACTACTACAAAAAAACTTTTATCGAGTTCCTACTTCCCGCTCAATGATGCATTTTGCAGTTTGTGAAATTGGAAGTGATAGTACTTGCGCAAGAAAAAAGCAATACCAGAATAAAAATTAGCATTTTAGTATTGTTATTCGATACCACTTTCTGATACCATTCGCAAATGAAGCGAAAGCATCAGCGCACCTTGGAATTGATTTTTTCCCGACCCACTTCGGGAAATGTTCGCTGGTCTGACGTTGAGGCATTATTTATAGAACTAGGCGGACTTATTTCAGAACGAGAGGGATCGCGGTTACTGGTGCGTTTGTTTAACGAAAGGCGAGTGTTTCACCGCCCGCATCCTGCGCCAACAACTGATAAAGGTGCAATTGAAGCTATCCGCAAATGGTTAGAAGCAAATGGAGTGAGACCATGAATACAATGACAATAAAAGGCTATCAAGCGGTCATTTTGTATGACCCCGATATACAAATGTTCAGAGGTGAATTTGTTTCACTCAACGGAGGCGCAGATTTTTATGCCAAGGATGTTGAAGGTTTATTGCGTGAAGGTGAGATTTCGCTCAAAGTTTTTCTTGATGCATGCGCTGAAGATGGCGTTGAGCCACGCAAGCAGTTCTCTGGGAAATTCTCCTTACGCGTTGATCCTGCTACACATGAAGCTGCTGCCATCGCAGCTGCTGCTCAAGGACAAAGTCTGAATCAATGGGCAACCGAAGCAATCCGACAAGCAGCACTCGCAGATTAATCAACATGTATGAGATGTAAACAAATGAATAAAAAAAGATTTTGCTAACACTCATATCTGACTTTTAATTTCTTAGTTGTAGTCGCAACTACAAGTGCAACTCTACGACGCGACACTATTTAATTTTGCGTACTTTTTAATTTCTCGTATTTAGCCATCAACTGTTCTTTGCTTTCATGCCAATCGGGATCAAGTGGTATGCAAGCAACCGGACAAACTTGTTGACACTGTGGTTCATTGAAATGTCCTACGCATTCGGTGCATTTATTCGGATCAATCTGATAGATCTCTTGTCCCATGAAGATGGCTTCATTCGGACACTCAGGTTCGCACACATCGCAATTGATGCAGTCTTGTGTGATTTTTAATGCCACGATTGCAAACCCAATTATTCTTTCGCTTTAATTTTCTGCAACAACCATTTCTCAACTGAGGGAAATACAAACTTAGAGACATCGCCGCCTAAGATTGCAATCTCTCGCACTATGGTTCCAGAGATGAATTGATATTGATCGGAAGGTGTTAAGAATAAGGTTTCTACATCAGGCAACAAATAACGATTCATCCCTGCCATTTGAAATTCATATTCAAAATCCGAAACTGCACGCAAGCCACGCACAATCACTCGCGCATCATGGCGTCGTACAAAATCTTTTAATAAACCTGAAAAACTTTCTACATGCACGTTAGGATAATGACCTAATACTTCATGCGCGATTTCCATCCGCTCATCCAGTGAGAAAAACGGACTTTTAGCTTTGCTGTCTGCAACGCCCACCACCAATTTATCAAACAACCCAGAGGCTCTTCTTACTAAGTCTTCATGACCACGAGTAAGAGGATCAAATGTTCCGGGGTAAACGGCTGTCAGCATGGGGTGTCCTCATAATTTTCAGAGCACCCAACTGGACGGGTAGCTCTCTACGGACGGGAATTATGCACTAATTTCAGGGCACAACCGCTGCTGTTAACAAAGCATAATGTACCGCGCCTGCCTTCCCAGAGCGCACCACCGCCCAACCATTAAGCCAATCAGGCAAAGGCAGCTCGGTAAAGGCTTCTGCATATTCAGCATAAACCAAACCACCGACTGCCAAGCGCGCTTTACACAACGCCAACATGCTGGGCAACATCTGTAATTGGTAAGGTGGATCCAAAAAGATGAGATCAAACTGATCCTGCATAACCGACAGCAGCCTATGTGCATCGCCAGCCATGATCGTCATTTGACTTGCTTGTAGCTTTGTTTGATTTGCCTTTAACTGCGCAATCGCTGCCGGATGCGATTCCACCAACACCGCGCGTGCCGCACCGCGACTCATCGCCTCAAAGCCAAATGCGCCAGATCCCGCAAACAAATCCAAGCACGACAACTGAGACCAGTTAGCTCGCTTGAGATGTTCTAACCAATTGAATACGGTTTCACGCACACGATCTGGGGTAGGACGCAGACCGTCAATCTCAGGAACAGGTAAAGGCGTGCGCTTCCATAAGCCACCTATGATGCGTACTTGACGTGGTAACTGCCTAGATCGATTTTTCATCAGTAGGCATACTTGAGTTAATTATTGGCTCCGCCCACGACTACGGTCACTATTTTATCCATTGCAAGCTTACGATTAAAGGCAGCACGCACATCGGCTAATGTCACCTTCGCTACTTGCGTAGTCCATGTATCTAAATAATCGAGCGGCATTTGGTAATAACCAATGACGGCAATGTTGTCTAAGATTTTGCGATTATTATCAATCCGCAGTGCAAATCCACCAATTAAATTATCTTTTGCTGCTTTTAATTCTGCTTCGGTTGGTCCCGTTTGTAAGTAGTTCGTAATTTGTTCACGCACGACTTTTAATGCTTCATCTGCTTGATCTTTACGTGTTTGTAATCCAGCTTGATAAGGACCTGGCTGTTCCATCGAATTGAAGTAACTATAAACACTGTATGCCAAGCCACGTTTTACACGCACCTCTTTCGTTAATCTTGAAACAAAACCACCACCACCTAAAATATAATTACCAACAGTGAGTGCGAATACATCAGCATCACCTCGTTGTAATGCTGGCATACCTATCACTATATGCGCTTGCGAAGCAGGATGCGGTATACGTTGCTCTACAGCCTGTGGCGTGACAACCGGTGTAATCGATGGCAAGGGACCACCTTGCGGTAAACGCGCAGTAAGTTGACGTGCTATCTCGTCGGCTTGTGCGCGAGTGATGTCACCAATCATCGCTACCACAGCCCGATTCGCTACATAGTGCGTAGCATGAAATTGCAGTAAATCTTCACGCGTTATCGCTGTCACACTTTGTACTGTTGATTCATTCGCATAAGGATGATCTCCATATGCTAAACGCCAAAATGCTTTATCTGCGATAGATTCTGGTTTCGTTTCCGCTTCTTTGATACTAGAAATAGTGCGTGCTTTATCACGCGCTAAAAAATCTTCCGGCATGCTGGGATGTGCCAACAAACGCGCTATGAGCAAAATAGCTTGCTGTCTTTCTGTAGATGATGAGAGTGTTCGCACTGACAAACCACTGCGATCTACTCCAGGACCACCGCCACGTTGAGCAGCAATATCGGCAAAGGCATCAGAAATCTGCGCCTCTGTTAGCGCAGGTTCATCAACCCCACTAGGCAATTTAGCAGCGCGCACACCTCGACCCAACATGCTATTGGTGAGTGCAGCAACACCGGACTTACCTTTAGGATCACGCCTTGCACCCGCATCAAATTCCACGCTCACATCTAGCATAGGAATACTGTGATTCTCTACAAAATAAACACGCGTACCATTTTCTAAGGTCCAGTGCTGAATATTCAGTGCTGCTTGTGCAGTTGTTGAAACCAACAACACCAACATGATCAATAAATGTTTGAACATGATTAATAATCCTTGTTATAAATTTATGCGCACAGAATTAATGACGCAATCCTGCTGGGTTAGGTGCTTTTTTCTGACTTGCATCGACTGGCAAAGGCACGAGTGACGCAACCGTGAGTTGATCATCAGTGAAATATTTCTTAGCGACTGCTTGCACTTGTTCTGGCGTGACCGCAGCGAGTTTTTCTATGATGCGATCTGTTAATTTATAAGAAATACCTGCCATCTCCATGCCACCGATTTCCATAGCCTGACCGAAAACAGAATCGCGTTTATAAACTTGGCTAGCAATCAATTGACGCTTCACACGATTTAACTCTGAAGCCGACACACCCTCTTTCGCGATACGCGTGACTTCATCGCGCAAATGCTTCTCGAGTTGTTCTGTAGTTGTACCTTGCGCTGGCACACCCATCAACATAAACAAGCTGGGTCCTCGCGCGGTATTGTCATAGCTAGATCCTGCTGAAGTAGCGACTCTGTCAGTGCGTACTAATTTTGCAGGTAAGCGTGCATTGTCATAACCATCTAATACTGCAGACAACACATCGAGTGCATGTGCATCATCATCTTTTTCCACATCACGTAAAGTGGGTGCTTTAAAAGCAAGAACGAGATAAGGATTTTCTGCTGGCGCTTCTACCATCACACGACGTATGCCCATTTGTTGCGGTTCATTTTGTGGTTTAGTTTTTGGTAGCGTTTTAACAGGAATCTTGCCAAAGTATTTTTCAGCTAGAACAAACACCTGTTTAGCATCCACATCGCCTGTTACCACCATGATTGCATTATTAGGTGCGTACCATCTTTCATACCAAGCTAAGGCATCTGCTGCTGTCATATTTTTTAAATCATCCATCCAACCCACAATAGGGTTACGATAAGGATGCGCTACAAAAGCAGTGGCATTCAATGCTTCATAGACTTTAGAAATCGGTTGGTCATCGGTACGCAAACGACGCTCTTCCATCACCACATTTATTTCTTTCGCAAATTCTGCTTTATCCATGGTGAGGTTTTGCATGCGATCAGCTTCTAATGCCATCACATCTTCCAACCTTGATTTTTCTATTTGCTGAAAATAGGCCGTGTAATCTTTACTGGTGAAGGCATTATCTCTACCGCCGAGTGCGGCTACTTTTGCACTAAAGTCACCTGATTTTAATTTTTTTGTCCCTTTAAACATCATATGCTCTAGCACATGCGCTACACCCGTTGTGCCACTCAACTCATCCATTGAGCCTATGCGATACCAAATCATATGCGCCACCGTAGGCGCACGTTTATCTTCTTGCACAATAATGCGCAAACCATTCGCCAGTCTGAATTCTTGTGCTTGACTGCCCGCTGCTGCGAGGGGTGCAAACAATCCTAGAGTGGTTGTCAGACAAACACTGAAACACGATAGATATTTAATACAAAATTTCATCATCTCTGCTCTGCTAAAATAGGGCGTTCAAAAGGCAAGGAACTTTAGATTGTATCTGCTTGTTTTTATCTTCGCTTTTCACCCCATATAATTCAACCCGATGTTTAAATTTCTAGCTAAAAAGTCATCGGAATCTCCACCTCAGCCTGCAGCGGATAACTCCTCATCCTGGCTGCATAAATTGCGTTCTGGCTTAGCACGGACTTCATCGGGTATCAGTACGCTTTTTACCGGCGTGAAAATTGATGACGACTTATATGACGAATTAGAATCCGCTTTATTAATGGCTGATGCAGGAGTACAAGCTACTAAATTCTTAATGGAGAGCTTGCGCAAGAAAGTTAAAGCCGAGCAGTTAACTGAAGCTCTGCAAGTTAAAACTGCATTACATCAACTGATGCTCGAGCTTTTGCTTCCTTTGCAAAAGCCACTCATCATTGGTCAAACCTCTCCGCTAGTTATTATGATTGCTGGGGTTAATGGCGCAGGTAAAACGACCACGATAGGTAAACTCACTTTACACTTGCAACAACATGGCCTGAAAGTTTTATTAGCTGCAGGCGATACGTTTCGTGCTGCAGCTCGCGAGCAACTGGTGGAATGGGGCGAACGCAATCATGTCGCTGTGATTTCACAAGCCTCCGGTGATCCCGCTGCTGTGGCGTTTGATGCCGTACAAGCTGGCATTGCACGTGGAATGGATGTGGTGATTATTGATACAGCAGGCCGCTTACCTACTCAAATCCATTTAATGGATGAGTTAAAAAAAATTCAACGTGTAATCGGCAAAGGCTGCCCCGGTGCACCACATGAAACCTTATTGGTCATTGATGGCAACACCGGACAAAATGCATTAGCTCAGGTGAAAGCCTTTGATGACGCACTCGGCTTAACCGGTTTAGTCGTCACTAAACTAGATGGTACTGCGAAGGGTGGTGTACTTGCTGCTATCGTTTCACAACGCCCTATTCCAGTTTATTTTATTGGGGTAGGTGAAGCTATCCAAGATTTGCAACCTTTTGTTGCAGATGAATTTGTCGAAGCTTTATTAGGTTAAAGCGAAACTATGTCCATCATTTTATTTTCAGACGTATCGCAAATTTACCCAGGTGAGATCAGAGCGATTTCGCATGTTTCATTGGCGATTGAAGAAGGTGAATTAGTTTTTTTAATGGGACCTTCCGGTGCAGGTAAGTCCACCTTATTAAAACTGATGGCAGGCATAGAGATGCCAAGTGCAGGCGTGCTACAAATCATAGGACAAGATATGAAGCAGTTACATCGCGCAGCCCTGCCTTATCTCAGACGTAAACTCGGTCTCATTTTGCAGCAGAATAGTTTGCTAAATGATAGATCCGTCTTAGCCAATGTGATGTTGCCCTTGATGGTAGTGGGTGCGATACCCGAAGAAGCAGAACAACGTGCACGTGTTGCGTTAACTAGAGTGGGTTTAGCAAACAAAACAAATGTGCTGCCTTATTCACTCTCTGGTGGTGAACAACAACGTGTTTCTATTGCGCGCGCTATTGTGCATAAGCCACGCATCATTTTAGCTGATGAACCTACTGCTAATCTCGATAGAGATAGCGCTCGCTTGGTTTTAGACATGCTACAAGCTTTTAATGATGCAGGTGTCACTTGCGTCATCTCTACCCATGATGAACGTTTACTTGAACGTGCTAGCAAGATTTTTGTACTGGAGCATGGACGTATAACAGCCATGCGTATGCCTGGTAATGAGGTGGGCTTATGAAATGGTTGATTGCACACTGGCGAGCTGTGTTTGATGCTTCATTTAAAATTAAATTGGCGCCACTGAGTTTTATTTTTAATGCCATTGTGGTTGCTTTAGCCCTAGCACTACCCATGTCTGGTTGGATTGTTTTACAAGACTTACAGCCTTTATCAAATCAAGTTTCTGTTGATCCTGAAATTAGTATTTATCTTTCTATGGATCTGCCGCGCGATAAGGCTGAATCCTTAGCAGCTGACTTTAAGCGTTTAACCAATCAACATCACGTTACCGCATCACTGACATTTATTCCTCGTGAATCTGCTTTGGAGAATTTAAATAAGCAAGCGGATCTTACTGATGTAGTCAGTTCCCTAGGATCCAATCCTCTACCTGATGCCTATGTTGTAAAGCTGACTGGCAGCACTTCAGGTGCGAGAGTTAAACAAGTACAAGACTTGGCCTCATCTCTTGAAAAAGTCGAAGGTGTACATACGGTTCAGTTAGATACGCTTTGGCTTAAACGCCTCGCCGCAGTTTTTACGCTAGCTAGCAGTTTGTTTTGGTTTGTCGCCGCTACCTTGTGCTGTGTTGTGGTGGCGGTTGTATTTAACACCATAAGGCTGCAACTTTTAACCCATGCCGATGAAATTAATGTGTCCCGATTATTGGGCGCAACCGATGCTTTCATTGCCCGACCTTTTTATTACACTGGCGCTTTCTTAGGTTTGCTTGCAGGCTTGCTCTCACTCGCCATCGTGCTTACTAGCATACAGCTTTTAAATCAGCCGGTAGCGGCTTTGGCTCAGTCTTATGGCACTGTTTTTCAGCTTAGTTGGCCAAATCTAGGTACAGTACTTTTCCTACTCTTGTTAGGCGTCTTACTCGGCTTTTTAGGCGCTTCTCTCTCCGTTTGGCGCAGTCTGCGTCGATCCCTGTAGTCTTTTACTTCTTATTCCCGTCTTTTTTCTTGAGCTGGCAGAAATTTTGTTCGTGCTAACTTGTTTATTATCAAAATTAAAATAAAAAAACAGTTATTTGCCCAGCTATAGGTATTAGCACTCTCTCTTCGAGAGTGCTAATATAGAGCCTATAGGGTTTATCTTATTTAAATCCGAAGTAATTCGCGCATAAAGTCTTATAGGAGAAACAATGACAGCACCGTTCGCTTCCCAAGCCTTAGTGCCGGGTGGTCAGCAAGCGCTGGCTCTCGGTTTTTCTGGCAGTCTAGGAAATCTTGATGCTTATATTTCAGCAGTTAACCGTCTACCCATGTTGTCGCATGAGGAAGAGATTTCGCTCGCACAGCGTTTACGGGATCAAAATGATCTAGCTGCTGCGCAAGCCTTGGTTATGTCCCATCTTCGTTTGGTGGTTTCTATAGCGCGTGGCTATCTAGGTTATGGCTTACCGCATGCTGATCTCATACAAGAAGGTAATGTAGGTTTAATGAAAGCCGTAAAACGGTTTGATCCTGATCAGGGCGTGCGTTTAGTGTCTTATGCTATGCATTGGATTAAAGCTGAAATGCATGAATATATTTTGCGTAACTGGCGCATGGTGAAGTTGGCTACTACGAAAGCACAGCGTAAATTATTTTTTAATTTACGCAGTCATAAAACTGGTCTGGATACGATGACACCAGATCAAGTCAGCGCATTGGCCACTACGCTCAATGTTAAACCGGAAGAAGTAACAGAAATGGAAATGCGACTGTCGGGTCGCGACATCGCGCTTGAGTCACCAACGGATGACGACGACGATAAGTTTTCACCTATAGCTTACTTAACTTCTGAATCTACTGAGCCGGGTAAGGTTTTAGAATCACGCCAGTTTGATAAATTACAATCCGAAGGTTTAGAGCAAGCCCTGTCTAATCTTGATGCGCGCTCACGACGCATTATTGAATCGCGTTGGTTAGCTAATGATGATGGATCAGGTGCGACTTTGCATGAACTCGCTGCTGAGTTCAATGTATCTGCTGAACGTGTGCGCCAAATTGAAGCTAGCGCTTTAAAGAAAATGAAAGCGTCTTTAGCCCATTATGCATAAGTGATACGCCGCATACTAAAAAGCCCTTCTTAACTAGAAGGGCTTTTTTTATTCTTACTGTGAATTCGATGTTGAATTAAGCAATGCACGTATGTCTTTTACTATCGGCTCAGCACCTTGTCCATGTCGTATGAATAATCGTATATGACCCTGCGTATCAAATAGATAGCTACCTGCCGTATGGTCTATGGTATATCCCGATCCTGATTTAGCCGGAATTTTTTGTACAAACAATTTAAATTCTTTTGCTACTTCATCAGTTGCTGCCTTATCTCCAACCAGACCCAGAAAACGTGGATGAAAAGCAGGCACATAACGCGACAAGAGTGAGGGAGTATCTCTTTCAGGATCTAGCGTAATGAACAAAACTTGAACTTTGTCTGCATCTTTCTCTAACAACTGCATGATATTTGCCATCTCAGACAAGGTGGTTGGGCATACATCAGGACATTGTGTATAGCCAAAAAATACGAGTACCAACTTGCTACGGAAATCTTCAAGGCTACGTGGTTGCCCATTGTGATCAATTAGAGAAAATTTTCGCGCATAGTCAATTCCCGTAATGTCAGTATTTACAAATGAAATTTTTGGCGCTGGGGACGTGAGTTTATTATCACAAGCAACTAAAGCAGTCAGCGCAACTAAGATTAAAAACAGAATGCGCATAATCAAAGTGGTAAATAATGATCGACTAGCAAAGCTACGAAAAGAACTGATAAGTAAATAATTGAATAAGTGAATGCTTGGCGTGCGATTAAATCAGAATAATGTTTATATAGTCGCCATGCGTACCAAAGATAAATGATGCCTAGTATGCTTGCACTAACCAGATAAATCAGACCACTCATTTTGACTGCAAAGGGCAACATCGTTGTTGCCACTAATACGATGGTGTACAACAAAATCTGAAACTGTGTGAATGCAAGACCATGCGTAACGGGCAGCATGGGCAACCCAGACTTTGCATAATCATCTCTTCGATAGAGTGCTAGCGACCAAAAATGCGGTGGCGTCCATACAAAAATGATTAAAACTAATATCCACGCTTGCATAGGCACGTCATTCGCGATTGCAGCCCATCCTAATGCAGGTGGCATTGCGCCAGAGAGTCCACCAATCACAATATTTTGTGGTGTCGCAGGTTTTAAGATGATGGTGTAAATCACTGCATAACCGACAAAGGTTGCAAAGGTAAGCCACATCGTGAGTGGATTAACCAATGTATACAACACCCACATTCCCGCGCCGCCAATTACACCCGAGAATAATAATGTCTGAACAACGGTGATTTCTCCGCGCGCCATTGGTCTGCGTGCTGTGCGCGCCATACGTGAATCAATTTCACGTTCAACTAAACAATTGACTGCAAACGCTGCACCAGCAAGTAACCAAATGCCTATTGTTGCCGATAACAATAAACGCCAATCTGGCAACCCTGGGACGGCCAGAAACATGCCTATCACAGCGCAAAAGACGGCGAGCTGCGTCACCCTAGGCTTGGTGAGCGCCCAGTATTGCGCAATGCGATTAGTGTGAAGTGCCAGAGAGTTCATGCTTAGCGATCAGGTCAGCGAACTATGTTCGCTATGCTCTGTGCGAGCAGATTGCCCAGTTAGAGAGAGACGGTAGTTTAACATGGCAAGCAGAAAAACCAGCGCGGCAGCACCGGCATTATGTGCGACTGCGACTGCCAAAGGCCAATCAAATTGCACGGTGACTGCGCCGGAGATCAGTTGCAATGTCAGTACGACCAACAAACCTTGAGCAAGTTTTTTAAATGTCGGAATTTTCCACGTCTGATAGGCCAGAGCACTAATCGCCACAACAACAACGAGCGCAAAACAGCGATGTACCCAATTAATTGCAACCAGCGCTGAGAAAGGTAAATACTCACCATTCGCTGTCATTCCTAAATGACGCCAGAGTGTATATCCCTGCTCCAGATTCATCTCCGGCATGAATTGCGACTGACAGAGAGGAAATCCGCCACATGCTAAAGCAGCATAGTTGGTACTCACCCAACCGCCTAAAGCAATTTGCATCCCTACTAAAACAAACGTAACCGCAGCAAGAATTTTTAAATTTTTTGTGATGGTTACAGTTACTGTTTGATGCACTGTTTGTCGTAATGCATGCCAACAAAGTAGCGCGAATAGACTTAGCCCTAATAGTAAATGTGTCGTCACAATAAGGGGTTGTAATTTCAATGTGACTGTCCACGCACCGAAAGCACCTTGAATACAAACAAATACTAATAGCACTAGTGGCAAAGCAGGATGATAGCGACTAGTTTTATTTTTTCGCCAATGGTGAATCGCACCAACACAAATTGCAATGATAAGCACACCAACTGCCATCGCTAGATAGCGGTGTATCATTTCTATCCATGCTTTAAACACTGTTACAGGACCTGATGGCATCGCTGACTGAGCCGCACTAATATCATCATGCGCTAAGAAAGGATTGGCTTCACCATAGCAACCCGGCCAATCGGGGCAACCCAATCCTGAATCTGTTAATCGAGTAAATGCACCAAAGACTATTAAGTCAAATGTTAAAAAAACCGTTACCCAAGCCAAGCGTTTAAATTTATCTTCACCTCTTGAAAGATAAATAATCGCACCCGGCACTAGCGCAATGATGAGACCTTTTAATGCAAGCAGCATCCACATAGAATTATCCTATGCGTGAAGCTTTAAGTAATTTAAGAATATCTTTTTTAATTTTATTCGGATCACCTGCTTTTGGAAAACGCATCATGAGATTGCCTAATGGATCAATCATATAAAGATGATCTTCAATTTTTGTGTCTGCTTCGGTAGGCAGCCATGCGCGTAATTCTGTATTCTGCGCTCTGAATAAATGCGTTCCATCATATTCACGCATCAATACTGTTTCTAGTGGCGCTTTATCTGTGATCAACCATACACGCTCTATACGATCCATTTCTTTACCTTGGGTTAACCGTATTTGTCGCATGAAGAATAATTTTTCCTTACATGCTTTATCACAGTTTGCGCTATCTACTTGTAAAAAAATCCATTTACCTTTGAACTGATCTAAGCTAGCTGGTTGCCCATCAACTGTTTGCAGTGCAAGTTGTGGAATAGGATAAGCACGCGGATCTATTAATGCGCCATAGTTAGTTCGTGTTTCCGGTTTAATGAAGTAATAGGTCACATAAGAAAAAATCAATGGCGCTGCACAGGCTGCAATTACCAATAACAAAATGATTTTATTTTTACGCGTAGTGCCTTTAAGTGCTTCAGAATTAGTTTGATTAACTTGCACGTTTGATTCCTGTCGCTATAAAAAATAATAAAGCAGTGACTGCCAATCCATACCATTGGAAGGCATAGCCACGATGTTTTTCCATACCTAAGCTTGGTTGTGGCCAATCTCTAATCAGACCATCCTCTGTATCACTGATTTGCTCGATAATGAAATTTTCTAACTTTAGACCACTTACTTTGCTTAACTCTGCAACCTCAAAATTTTGTCTAATCACACCAGACTGCAATGCTGGCTCACTCCCTAATTGCATCACACGACCCACTGATTCACGTACTTTACCTTCTAGCTGCAGAACACCTTCTGGTGCGGGTGTAATTGGTAATTGAATACGATTTTGCGTATCACGCGGCAACCATCCACGCATTACTAATAGGGTTTTTTCACTATCCTTTAACTTAAAGGGCATGAGTAAATAAAATCCCGCTTTACCTTGATAAGGTCGGTTATCTAAATAAATGGGCCACTGTGCTATGAATGATCCTGTCACCCGCACAGAGCGGAAATGTGCTGGCGCTATTCCCTCACTTAACGACTGTATATCGAGTGGTGGCAGAGAAGCCTGCAGGGCCTGTTCACTCGCCAGTCGCTGCTTTTCCTCTGCACGATGCGATTGCCAATTACCCAACGAAAGCGCGATCAATGCCACTATGATGGCCGCTAAAAAGGGGATAAATCGAAATGTAAATGACATTCGCATTACAATGTTTCTCTGACAAGCTCGCTATTTATCTTAAACTCTCTAACCACATCATTTTATTGGGCTCTGCTAGCTTTAATTAGAAGCTGATTAAACACACACCATCATGAAAATTCTTGTTGCGATTGCGTTCATTCTTATCATTGCCAGCTTGGCCTCGGCGTTAATCTTTTTAATGCGCGATAAAGGTCAAAGCAATCGCACAGTCTATGCATTAGCCCTGCGTGTTGGCTTATCTATATTGTTATTTGCCTTACTATTAATTGCACATCATTTAGGCTGGATACAACCTACAGGTATTGTGTATTAATCCTGATTTTTTTGCTGAAGCATGAAAAAAGCCGCACCGAAGTGCGGCTTTTTTATGTGTTGCGAATTACAGCCAGTAAACAACAACGTAGAGACCAAGCCATACTACGTCAACAAAGTGCCAGTACCAAGCAGCGCCTTCGAATGCAAAATGATGGTCAGCAGTGAAGTGACCTTTCATTACACGATATAAAACTACGGACAACATGATCGCGCCCATGGTTACATGGAAGCCATGAAAGCCGGTCAACATGAAGAAGGTGGAACCGTAGATACCTGAGGTTAATTTCAAATTAAGTTCTGAATAAGCATGCATGTATTCGTAAGCTTGGAAGCCCATGAAGATTGCACCTAACAAAATTGTGGCAAACAACCAGAGTGCAGTTTTGCTGCGTTCACCTGCACGTAATGCATGATGAGAAATCGTTAACGTTACACCTGAGGCCAACAACAAAGCAGTGTTAATTGTTGGGATAGGAAAAGGACCCATAGTCTGGAATTTATCCACGACACCACCAGGACCGCCCGTACCCCAATGTGCTGCAAAATCTGGCCACAACAGTTTGTGATCTAAGTCAGCTAACCAAGGCATGCTGATGCTGCGCGCATAGAACAAGGCACCGAAGAAGGCACCAAAGAACATGACTTCAGAAAAGATGAACCAGCTCATGCTCCAACGATAAGAAATATCGATACGTGCGCTGTATAAACCACCTTCGGATTCAGAGATAGCTTCACCGAACCAGAAATACAGTACAGCCAACATCGCCACAATGCCGAGTATGTTAACTGGCTGACCCCATGCAATGCCATTCACCCAAGCAGATGCGCCTGCCATCGTGATTAGCATAGATATACCAGCAAGTACCGGCCATTGTGATGGATTCGGTATGAAATAATATGGCGCTTTGCCTTGTTGTGTGCTCATCTACATCCCCTGATTACAGTGTTCAAACAATTCATTTTGCAACCACCATTTTTACTATGAACAGCAAAGTCACAATAAAAATAATAGCCGCAATCACTCCAGCAATAATGACATGCAGTGGATTCAGTATCGCTGTGTCTTCTTCATAGTCGCTATTTTTTCGCACACCAAAGAAAGACCACATCACAGCCTTGACCGTCGCTAGAAATGACATAGGACGCTGAGTTGCTTCTTTCAGTTCTTCCATATGTTCTCGAGCTAGCTCGCCTGTTTTTTAACTGCACTACCCACTTCAAAAAATGTATAAGACAAGGTAATGATCTTTACATTTTTAGGCAACGCCGGATCAACATAAAAACTGACCGGCATTTGTCTTTTCTCTTTTGGTCCTAATACTTGCTGCTTAAAACAAAAGCAATCAAGCTTTTTAAAATGCTGTGCTGCTTCTTGTGGCGCATAACTAGGAATCGCTTG
>JAIXOW010000105.1 GCA_027486615.1 Oxalobacteraceae bacterium
TCTAATTTTGGGTCCATTTGGACCTTTTTGAATGGGTTTTAACCTTTTGAACTGGTCCTGGCTTGTTTTAGCTACAATTGAGTCTAATTTTGGGTCATTTTAGACCATGTTTAGGTTTTAAACAAAGGTTTTTTATGTTAAGGCATTTTTAACCTTTATATTACGTATGAATTTAATTTTGGGTCTATTTGTAACGCTGCTAAAAAAAACTTTGTAAAAAAAGTTTTTCTAAACATTTGGCAACCCAGCAACATTTAATTAACGCTAGCGCAAACGCAAGCGTCTCTATCCCCAAACATTGCGCTACACTTTAATTAAATAAACTGTTAACATTCAGAGCTGCTCAATTTTAATCATATTAAATATTTTTTGTTTTAGGTTAGGAAGTCCCTGAATCAATTGATTTGGCTTTTTTATAATCGCTTCTGCAACGTTTCGTTTTATTGGCATCACGCACCTAAACTGGATTTTGAGGTTTGTCTTTTAATCAATATTATTAATACGACGTACAAATCTATATTTTAAAATTTCAACTTAATATTGTAAAAATTACGTTGATTGTAACATTTCTTAAATTAAGTCTTTTTTTTACTTAGGTGTTTGCAACAAAAAGCGTTTATAGGAGAGTTAACAGCAGCAAAAAGCGAAACGGAAGCAGCTACAGCAGCTTACAGAGAGTCGGTCGTATTGTCATCGCTTCAAAACCATCAGACATTCCAGGTAAGATTTTTGTTTTGTAATTTTAAAGCGCGGTACATTTTTAAATGAGGATTAAACTTTTTTTATTTTTAAAACAAACGCTGCAGAATGATGTTCCTGAGTTGATATTTGGATTTGCAATTTTTTCAATTTTCTTTGCTACGCTGCTGAGAAAATGAAAAAATGTTTATTTGGACACATATTTTTTTGTTCCTTGTCTGTTATGCCGGTTTACTAAAATGTAGCAAACATTTATTAGTATTTGTTTGTTTTCTTCAAAACTATTTTCCCAAAGAGCTTGTTGTGGTTAGATTCTTTTACTTCAGTTTTGAAGTATATTTTGAATTCCCTGGAAAATGTTGTCTTGTTTGTAAAGCTACGCACGAAACACAGAACACGCCCCTCCCAATTCAGGTAAGTATAATTGCTAGCAGGGTAATATTTTATAGCAACGTAGTCTTTGTTGCATTTGTCTAAGAATTCCTTAAAGTCGAGGAATATTTCTGAGTTCATGAAAATCTTCTCATTGGTCATTTGGCGAGTTTTGGTTCAAGGTCAATTAAAGTTTCATTATCTAACAAACTTGGGCTCGGAGGATTATCAATGTCCGGAAGATCTTCCCCAACCAGGATTTTCAAAATCGAAAATCTCCATGAGCAACGTAGCGACCGAGTATCCATGGACACTCGTACTGATAATTTAGAAGCTCGATCTTGTTCCCAAGGACAAATAATATAGCAGCGTAGTGCTAATATTTTTAAAAGAACATTTTTAAATAATCACAGTAACAGTTCCACTAGTCCTTCCCAAGGGCTTATTTTTAAGGAACATTTTTTAATGATCACAGTAACAGTTCCACTGGTCCTTCCCAAGGGCTTATATTTTTAAGGAACATTTTTTAATAATCACAGTATCATTTCCACTAGTCCTTCCCAAGGGCTTGTCACTCTTGGATCAAATTTTTTGTATTCTGTTTTTGTAAAATGATTGTCCTCAGGTAATTTTGCAAACAAATTGGATATAGATCTGCAGGATTGGGATTAAAAATTTGTTGTAACTTTTCTCTTCCCGCATTTCAAATTTTTCATCAAATCAGAGATGAAATGACGTTTTTATATTTTAAAGAAACATTTTTTAATACTCTTTGCATTTGATTGCATTTTTTCTTCAGATGACATAGGTACAGGTGCATTATAATTTGTTGGCTATTTGCAGGTCTAGCACCATCTTTGACTATATCTTTTCCTTCAAAGATAATTAAGAAATCCTCCTGCTTTATATTTTAACTACGCTGCTATTATTACAGAACATTTTTTTTTAATTACAAACAATATTAACTTTGTTGTTTTAACGAAGCAACAACATTGACAGATCTCCCACCTTGTGCGAACACAATAGCCTCTCATTTTCACTGATTTGAAACTTGTTGGCAGCCTCCAGTGACACAAGCTTGGCCGTAATTCCTTCGATTTTCTGCTCGGAATCCAGATTGTACTTTTTTTTCTTGTTGTTTTAAAATTCAAAGTTCGTTCGATCCGCAGAATGTACAGTTGTGTTGCTTTTGTGCTCATCCAACTCAACTGTTTTGACATAGAGTTCCTTGGTCAGCTCTCGAATCGTCTGAAACTGTTTATCTTTGTCACTCTCGAGGTTCAAATTCGAACAGAAATAAAAGGGATGTGGTTTCCAGAAAAGCCATTTTTAGAAAAATCATCCATTGCTGGGAGTCGATCCGCAGAATGTACAGTTATGTTGCTTTTTGCCTCATTCACTTTCCTCTTTGATAGCGGATTACAATTGCAGAGTAAATCTGCCTTGTCAGTTGAAGCTAAGCTGGCAGCTTAGTTGTTTCAGAAGGTTCAATTGTGCGCATTTTCCTTTTTTTGCTTGTACAACCTTCTTATGTTGCTCCTTTGGAAATTTGCAAAGTTCAGGAATATTGACAGCTGCTTCTCTGAAGGCCCAACAATAGCCCGGAAGCCTCTGGGGTCCATCCCTAGAGAAGGATACTCTCCTCCAGACTGAGTCATGTAGAAACGGGCGACCTCTCCCTGACCACGTGGAACAAGTTGGAATTCGTACCCTGACCTCGGGGAATCCCTGGAGATCCCATGAGGATTCTCTGGTTTGGATCTTTACCGCCCCACATGATTCAATTGAGTTATAACGAATAACTAATAACAAAAAAATTTGTTAAATTTTAACGAGTTGGAAATTCGAACTTTGAAGCTTGAGATCAGATTTGGGGCTGAAGCTTTTGATAAGCACATTAATGATCATACAGGAACAACTTTTTTTTAATAATGTCGCAAGCTAAAAATAAACTGCGTGTTGATTAAGTTACTGACAACATTTAATGTTACAGTAGCGAACCAGTTTACAGTCCACACCAGTTCTAATGCAGCAGCATAAATGAGCTGCTGTTTATCCTCATTTAAATTATGTACCAATGCTATAAAATTACTAAACAAAAGTCTTACCCTAATCTATTGTGATTTTTTATTTGTTGTTGTAGCTATTGTTATTGTTGTGTTATTGTTGTGTTGTTGTTATAATATTGTTTGATGTTGTCAGATTAGTGAGGGGGTTTTATTTTTGATTTCAGGTTGCCCAAAACATCTTATAAAGCAGCAGCGTAACGCAACCAATGCTGTCAGCAGCGTAGCAAATGGGCCGTTTACCAGTTCTCCTGATTCCGCTGATGCCATTTACAAATCTATCAACATAATTACATTGCTAATAATATAAAACTGTTTTAAATTTCATTCTTTCTTGACCATGTGTTGTGTTCTTAACCTTAAGCAATTATACGTAAACTGTTAAAACTGTTGTTTTAGTAAACCAAATACTTAATTTTTTTTCTCTTTTTTTTGTTTCAGGTTGTAGCGGTAAAGCTTTATTTAATTTTTTTCTTCATTTTTGATTTTTAAACTTTGAGTTTACATCAAAATGAACTGCACTTCGTACTAGAATCCAGGTTTTTTCAAAGAATGCAAGTGGTACGATCTTGTCAATTGTCCACAACCAGATTTGGCCCCGATTTCTTGCCCAAGCAAGTTGGTCGTCAATCATTACGGCTGCCAGGTATGGGAGTGTCATGAAAAGACGACACCAGATCAACCAATCAACAGCGAGGTTGGTCTGGGAGCCGTCTTTGGTTACTGCTTTCTAGCACTTTTCGTCTTTCTTCTTTTTGGCATTGGGATGTACTTTCTTCTCAAGTTCTTGAAGGGGCGTGTTTCGCGTTTCATGCACGAACAAACCCACTTCCGATCTATCCAATGGCGGATCGACCTTTCGCGTGCCAGGGCTTTGAGAGCCCAACTGCGTGACTTTTTCGACAGGTCAATGGCACGAATTAAAGGATCTAAGTTAGAGGAGTCAATCTACAGTGACATTTCCGATCCAGCAAAAAAGTCAACTCCGGGTCTTTGGACTCGGATGACATCTGGCATTCAAACGCCAATTGCTGCTTGGAAAAAAGCTTGTAGAGAGAGTCCTAAAAAGGAGCACGTGACTCCTAAGAAGGAGCACGTGACTCCTAAGAAGGAAAACGTCACTATGCCAAAAAGAAACTTAGCTAACGAGTACACGGCTTCACCAACAACACAGTCCAGCAGTGTTGTTGCTCCACACCTTCCGCCTCGTAACTCCTCTGCTCGAGCTAATTGGCGTGAACCAAAAGATGCTTTGATTAATTTTGACGACATTGACATAGCATCATCCACATCTGTGACCATTGAGGACACAAATGAGGATGTTGCTTACGATGAATGGGCATCAGCTTTGGGGTCGCCAGAATCAGCAATTCCTGGAGTTGTGAGGGTTGGTTTCAACCCAAATGACCAGGATTTCCCTGATGGGCGGAGCAATGCCAGCAACTCCGCCGTGGGTGCAACAGGGAACAATGTTATCATTGATGATAATAATTCCCTGTACATTGACATCAAAGCTGCTGAAGAACAGATTGAAGCAGAATTGGCCGAAGCATTGGAGAATGTAAAACTTGAATGCAACTCAGAAAACCAATCGACAGCAGCTTTTTCGGGACCCTTGTCCTTTTTGCAAGGTGTAGCATCAGCTGCTGCATCTGGAGTTTTCTCCATTTTTAGAACAACTAAAAACGAAGAGGCTGACTTGTCGAGTGATTCTTTGTGTGAAATTCTTCAAAATCGGTTGGACATTGAGGGTGGAGGAGACCAACCAACTGGAAGCTTGTCTGCAACGCAGCTGCTGCAGCATCCTTTTTTTCGCTCTCCTGGATCCCCAATGGCCAAATCTAGCCCCATTGTTCGCGACGATTCTGACGGCAGTTCTGACGAAGAAATGGATCAACAAACCATTCAGGAAACAGTGTTGACGACGGAAACCGAGGCCGAGAAAAAGGTTCTTGTTCAGGATTCAACCCCTGCACCTTTAACTGCGGCCAACGTTACCGATGTTGAGACTTCTGCCGTTTATGTAAATACCAGTATTTACAATAATGTCACCATTCCTGTTCGGATTGCTCCTGCTCCTCCTCGGAGACAGAATTTTGTTCTTAATCCTCCAACTCTTCATCTTTCTCTTCATCTTTCTCCTCATCCTTCTCCTCTTCCTCGTCCTCCTCTTTCTCCAAGGGTTGTTGTTCTTCGTCCTCCCGTTCATCTTTCTCCTTATCTTTCTCCTCTTCCTCGTCCTCCTCTTTCTCCAAGGGTTGTTGTTCTTCCGCCTCCGGTTGTTGCTTTTCCTCCTGTTGTTGCCGTCCAACAGGATGTTGGCAACAATCTTTCTCATCCAGCAATTGTTGATGCTCAGGATGCTGTAGCCGATCCTCTTCTGGCTCAGATTAATGCTAATCAACATGATGCTGGAAATGATCTTTTTGCAGCTCTTAATGATCTTAATGCTCTTGATCAACAAAATGCTGTAGACAACCTTCTTCTTCCACCTCCTGTTGATGCTGTTGATCAACAGGATGCTGGAAATGATCTTCAGGCACCTATTGATGCTTTTAATGCTTTAAATCAAGGAAATGCCGAAGACAACCTTCTTCCTGTTGATGCTGTTGATCAACAGAATGCTGGAAATGATCTTCAGGCAGCTATTGATGCTCTTAATGCTTTAAATCAAGAAAATGCCGAAGACAACCTTCTTCCTGTTGATGCTGTTGATCAACAGGATGCTGGGAATAATGATCTTCCTGCAAACCTTGTTGGTCAACAAGGTGTTGCAGACAACATTCTTCCCCCAGCTCTTGTTGATGTTCAACAAGATGCTGCACAGCTGCTTGGAGACAATGTTGCTCCTCCTTTGTCTCCAGCTCTTCCAGCAGCTGCTCTTCCACCTGTCGCGAACCTTGGGGCTATTCCAAAACAAAAAAGGGAGTACAATAAAAAGCAGTGGGCCCAAACTTCAAATTACAATTTGAGGTCAAAAAAATAAGACCAAAAGTAAAGGGATAAAATGGGTTTTAGGGTTAGGCTTAGCTTTTTTAATACTTCCTTTTTATACCATTTTTAATGTTTTCCTTTTTTTCAGATTTCTTATTTAGCCGTACACCATCAGGGACGGCGGCCAGATGGGTGTCATCCTGTTTAAAAATAATTTCTTTTTTTCAGGTTTTTCTTTTTTTCAGGTTTTTCATTTTTAAAAGTTTTTGCATTCTTTGACAAAACCCAAATTCCGTACAAAATAACTTTAAAAAATCCAAAAAAAATATAAAATTAAAAAAAAAAAAAAAAAAATATAA
>JAIXOW010000368.1 GCA_027486615.1 Oxalobacteraceae bacterium
GATGTCTCTCCCCTTTCACCTTTTATAGCAGGTGAAAGGGCTGAGCTATCCGCCTAAGCTTTGCGCGACTGCGCAACCAATCATCGATTGACGTGACCTTAGCTGAGCTACAGGCAGGGGGAAAAGGTGGTTGACCCGAGTAGACCAAATGGCTACGAGGGGTGCTTTCACGCAGCGCGTGTAAGGTCACTCGCCTTTCACCTCTGCGATCCAAATATAGACGGGTGTATGTATTGGGATCACTCTATCCGCGCGTGGAACCAGTGTAAAGGTGTAATTTAAGTTTTTAATTTAAATTTGATTGGATAATCATCCTGTAAATCTGTGATTTCAATGGTTCCAAACTTAGATGTGGGTTACGTCAAATTATGTTTGGTTTTACAAAATGTTTTGTAAGTATCGGTTGATGAAAAAATGAAAATAGGTATAGAACACATGATAATCGAAAAGAACTGTGATTGTACATAAAAATATTCGTTCATTGTGTAAAAATGCAGAAATTTGAATTAAAATGGTTTTGTTTGCATAATTATTTTTGAGAGTTTATGTCAAAATGTGGAAACGTTTACATGTACATAGTTATTATCATAATAATAGTAATTCAGCAATGATATTTTTCTTGTTTTCATTAATTACATTAAAAAAGTTGTTCTAATATATTTTTTTTCATTTTTGTTGTTTTTCTTGAGGGTTTGAATGTTTCTTCATTGTCTTCTGCGTGATTCGTGATTTTCCTCCGCTTCGGATCAATGGTGTCCTTTTGTTACTTCCATGTTGCTCCAGCTGGTGATGCATAAGAAACTGCTGCCCTTTCATAGGTGGTTCCTTTCATGGATGTGTTTGTAACAAAAGTTTTGTGCTGCTTTGTTGTGGGTTGAAGTCGTTGACAGGAATTCACAGCGATTATGGTATTAATTGTTGTTAATATCCAGAATTGCCTGTCTTCGTCTCCATTGTCTTCTCTGGTTGGACCGCTTCTGTTGTCTGTGAGGCCTTGTGTGTTGTGGTTTAACACATGGGCCTAATCTTTCGAAGATCGGTCTCCTTTTGTGAAGAGTGGTCATCGTTTTATGTGTACGATGAATGATGTGAGTGATTTCTTTGTTTGACCGCGTGTTGAAATCGCTCTTGATGAGTGTTTTTGGTTTGGATGAAGGAGGCTCGATGCGAGAGGCTTTGCATGGAGGTTCCTTTGTCTTGTTGAGTTCGGAAGTTTGTTGATGTGGCCTTTTGTGAGCTGAAGGGTAGACTGATGTGAGAGCTGGTTGAACTTCAGGTCGTTGTGGTTCCTTGTTAACTTCCGGCGTTGTCGAGGTTGGAATGGATGTACTTGTCTTTGAGTTGATTGTGTTAGGGTAGGTAAGAATGGGGTAGGTAAGATTTGGTTTGTTTGCAAGTAATCTTTCCATTTGACTCGCCTTTGTTTGTGTCTGTCTCTGGAGTCGTATTTGTCTCCTTTGTATTTCTTTGTCAATGAGATGGTGGTAATCCATAATCATTGTGAAATATATTGAGAACAGGACATGGTTGTTGCCGCATGTGTTAAGTTGTTTGGGCATGGGCATGTTTGCCATGTTGTTTGGATTGATGGGTAGTGGCACTTTAGTGTCTTTCCCATTTGTGGCTGTGTAGTGTATCTTGGGTACGTGTAATTGTATGCTTATGCCATCCTTCTGCAGTGATTGAAGAAGTGTCGATTGTAGTATGGCTTGTCTTGCTTTGGAAGTCAAGTCAGCATAAAATGTACCTTGCAGATAAGAAGTTGAATCGCCTTCTGCGACGAGTGCCGTGATTTTGGTATGTGTGGATTGATCTGGTTTTGCTAACATGTCTCTTGTGACATAGCAGTTGGCATGGATCATCAGTTGTTCCGGAGCCGAGATGTCATCTTTGAATTCCTCGTGATCTAAGATGATGATGTCGTCGTCTTCGTCTTCATACCGTGTGTTGGTTTCACTGGTCTTTGTTTTGGCGTTCTGTGTTGGTTTTGGTTTTTCTTTTTGTTCTTCTTCGTCTGAAGATTCTTCGCCTGACGATGAAGAATCAGAATCCGAATCCGAGGAGTCCGTTTCCGAATCCGAATCGGATGATTCTGAGTGTGCTGTTGATGTAACTGTTGATTGATTGTTTGAGATTGTCGTGGTCGATTCCGTGGGCGAATATGGTTCGTCTTCAATGTCTGACACATCGAGAAGGTGTAGGTGCTCTGATAGTTCTTTATCACTGAGCAACTGGCCGATTTCGTTGATGAGTTCGACATCGTTTTCTGTTTTGTAGGGAAAAAGAAATTGGGTGATGAGTTATTCGATTGTTGTTGGCTTGTCAAAATGAACTCTTTTTAACATTGGTGTGTTGTGTGTTGAGCTACTGAGGAGATCTTTGTATCTTCCAGTTAATTTTGGTGAGCCAATACTTGGTGGAATCGGGTTGTCAATTTCATCAATATCAGTGTCGATTTGTACATCAGATTGTCGTGATGTTGGCCTGCTAAACCTATGAGTTGGTGTGAATTGTGAGGCGCCATGGGAATGGTGTGTGGGAGTTTGCCTGAGTGGTCTTGTCTCCTGTGCCTTTGCCAATTCGTCCATCTGAGTTGCTAGCTTTTGTAGAATGATGTCATTTTGTTGAGCTATCTCAGTGTCATAAGGTCTATATGTGTTAGAAGTGTTGAGTTGTCGTCGTTGTCGTCTTGCTCTTCTTGGCAACCAACAGAGGAGTTTGCAAAGATCCTTTGTTTGTGTTGGGCAACAACAATAGCATAGTACAAAAATTAGTAGAATTGCTGTTGAAATTGTTACGAAACGAATGACAAATGGCATGAGTTCTTCAGGTTCGAAAGCTTGTTGCCATATCTCTTCTTCTTTTTGGTATTGGTCAATATCATTGAGTACTACTGGTGGGATTGTAGGGAAATGTTCTTGTAGCCTATGAATGATGACATTTGTTGGAGTTTGCTCTTGTCTTAAGATTTCAAACAATCCTGATTGTGTCATCTCTTGCTGGTGTACTGCTGCAGGGGTGTTGTATGTTTCTCCTCCTGGTAGTGTGATTGTGCAAGATGGTTTGAATGCTACTTCTCCTGTTCCATTAATTGTTACTGTCTCGTCAGTGTATGTATGTGAGTCTAAATGTTCCGAGCATTTGACATACAGATGTGTTTCTCGAGGTACAGCATAAATGGCTTTGTTTCCAGTTAGTAAAACTTTTGGTTTTGGTGGGATTTTTGTCTCTTGTAGAGGGCATGTCAATTTCTGTGATTGATATGTCTTGACTACGCATAGTGAATTCTCGTTGACTGGAGTGACTGGGTTTGTTACTCTGCATATGTCTGGTTGTAGAATGCATTTGAGAAATTCTGCTGTGGTGATCTCTACGTATTTTGATCCTGATTTTGAAAGTGCAATGTATTCTGCATCCAAAATGGGATTGAAGGTTTTGTTGTCGAAAAATGATGGAAGGATCTTGACATGATAAAAGTGAAACAGTTTCTGCTCGTCTACGATTGGTACTTGGATCAAAATTTGGATTTGATTGTTGATCAATGCTACTGTGGACTTGGTATCTTCTACTTTATCTGTGATCTGAATTCCTTTTTCGTTGTTGATTTGTTTGCCATATGTGATGAGTTCTTGTCTTGACATCGCATAGGGTGATGTTTTGCCTAATTGAGCTGCCATCAGTACGTTTGCATACTTTGTGAGTGTGAGTTGTTGTATGACTTGCATGTATCTGATGATGATTTTTAGGTCTTGCTCCATTGTTACTGTAGCTGTTGCTTTGAAACTTTGTAGGATGTACTGTCCTAGGAAAGTTAGTCTTTTGGACAACAAATTGACTGTTTGTGACAAAATGTGTTCATTAATGTTGAGTGCATTAATAGACTTAGCATTTTTAGCTATTTGTTTGAACTCTGCGCTATTCTTGGTTGGGAATCCTAGTAAGAATCCTAAGGCTTCTCCTAACCAGGCTAGTGGTGCGTGTCCAGTTGAAAATGAGTTGGCTGTGTTTGCTATGCTCATTCCAGTAAGTCCAATGGTTGGAATTGGTGTTCTTCTAGTTCTATGTGGCTCGTCTACTGCAGTTGTTGTAGATGTCCTTTCATTTAGATGTTGTTGTACATTGGTGAAAACATCAACTAATGTTGCATTTGAAGTTGTATGTTGTATTGCCATGTCATCTAGGTATTCATCTATGGCTTCTTCTACTCTCTTGTTGATGAGTTGCTTGTAAAGCCTGTCTGTTGCATAGATTTCTGCTCTCATTTGTGTCTCGTGTGGGATGTCACTTGAGTTGTGTAGAACTGATGAAATGTGTTTTGTTGGGTCTGCTTGTTCTGGTAACATTTGAATATTGTGATGGTTTCTTCTCCTTCTTAGTCTGTCTAGTCTGCTTCTTGCTGCATCTCTTAGAGTGACTTTTTTGTATAACCATACATCAAATGGGTAATTATGAACTTTTGCAGTTTTCTGAATGTTCCATAAGTGGTAAAGTTCAACTAAATAAAGTGGTACAGTTCTTGTAATAGGTGGTTCTGTTGGAAAAGAATTGCTATTAAAATTGCTTTTTAC
>JAIXOW010000179.1 GCA_027486615.1 Oxalobacteraceae bacterium
GAAATTTGGTGGCGAATCAGGGATTTGAACCCCGGACCTGCGGATTATGATTCCGTCGCTCTAACCAGCTGAGCTAATTCGCCGAACTGAGAATTATAAGGGTAAAAGTATGGGAGAGCCAGTTAGTGTTGGTCGCGGCAATATCCCATCCGTGAGCTTATGGATTTGTCGTTTAAAACGACAATTTAAAGCTCAATCCGATCTAATAAAACTATTAGGTAGGCAACAGCCCATAAAACAATCATCCCGACTAATAGTTTTATTAAAAAGCTTTTAGTTTTATCAATCAAATATTCTCTAGTACGCTTATTCTTTCTGGAGATTTGCTCCTCAAGTTCTTTTGGCGTTGTTCTTGGCCTATATTTCCCATAATGCTGAGCTGTGTAAACCTCATCCCAAAAATCAACTTCTTCCTCAAGTTCACGATTATTTAGAGTGGTAAGGTGATTGAAATATTCGGGAGTAATTAGGGGAGATATGTCATGGGCATTGATCCAATCCCACATTTCTTGCTCTGTCTTAATCACCCCTTTACTTGGATCATCATCGTAGGGTGTGAAATCAACGAGTGTTCTTTTGCTTGTTGCGAATGAAAAGGGAATCCAATGTTTACCCGTTGGTTGTTTTCCAATTTTAAGTTGGTATTGGGTCCTGTATTCATCAATTGCTTTTATCTTTAGTTTGGATAAGTCTGTGCTACCGGGAAAACGAGTTAATAGAGAATCAAAAGCTTCTTTAACTCGTTGAGAGGGCTCGCGTCGGTTTTCTTCAAACTCAATATAGACATCTAATGGAACATTTAGTATTTCAGCAATCTTTTCTTGGGATTGACCGATACGCCTACGATAAAAAGCAAAATCATTAGTTTTCATGCAAATCTCCAATTTAGCTATTTCGACACCTGTCTGGGCATAGCAAGTAGGAATAAATCCGCCCGTGGTATTAATTTATTTGCTTACTTGAATCATTAAAAATCGTCTCTTCACAGAATCAAAAAGAATCCAACCAGTTAAGTTCTTAAGTTCTTTTGAGTTTTTGTTGTAATGCTCTATCCACTCATTCATAAAAATATCAAGTAGTTCAATGACTTTGTCTTCTTGAATACCCATTTGAATAGCTTTAGTTGCAATTACATTGCTAGTCAGTAGTTGCTGTCTGACATTGATGCAGATCCGCCTAAGATGGGATTCGCCATAAGAATTATTCGAATACATAGTACTCTCCTCTTTAGCCATTTCGACACTGGTCTGGGCATGGCAATTTGGAAAAATCCGCCCAATAAAAAACCCACCAATCGGTGGGCTAGTCGCTGTTAATTGCTCGCTAAGAGCCTCATCTTTTTAGCACCTTACTGCGTTAGCAGGTTGCTGTGGCGACTAAGCCAACTCTTGATGTAGTTCTATTGTATCAGATTATTTTCAAAATTAATATACCTCTTATGAATGAAATTAACCTTCTTTTTTTGAATCGTAATGATTGGCATACATCTTTAAGATAGCAACATTGCTAGCAAGTATTTGTACTCTTTCTTTTGCATAGTCATAGGGTTGAACATATACCCGTGGCTCACCCTGAATGATGGGGATTTCGCCATAAAGAGAAAATTGGTCATAAGCCTCTTTAGTAGTTTTCCCATCATTTAAGGATGCGATTAATTGCTTATCAATAGTTTGTTTCAGACAATGAATAGCTTCATCCGCAGTATCAAATACTCCCACTGGCAATAAAGATCCAAGATCTGGAGGAGTGAAATTAGCCTCGTGAGTAACTACTCTGTATTTTTTTTCAATCATACATTCTCACTAAATAAGAAATTATTAATTGAGTTTATCTAACAAATTAACACAAAGTACGATTAGACTTTATAACTTACTAAATCAATTAGATTGATTGGTGGGCATAGTAGTTTTTGGATAAACATTTTCTATTTGGATAACAAAGTCAGCTGGGTTAAGAGAACGCATACGAAGTTATTTGCTATGCCTAAAACCACCCATGCCATCCGATCGGGAAGTTGATCCATCACTGTGCCTAAATCCACCCATGCCATCCGATCGGGAAGTTGATCCATCACTGTGCCTAAAACCACCCATGCCATCCGATCGGGAAGTTGACTGAGCAAAAGCAGTTGACACAAAGAAAATAAAGATAGCGAATGAAATAATACTTCTGTAAATGATTAGGATATTCATAAGGAATTATGATTAACTTTAATTAATAAGATGATAGGTAATTGCTTACAATTAATAACAGTATATTAATACACTAGTACGTATTCTTTAAAAAGAAGAATTATTAGTATTATGGTATCGCCGGTAACTTATGTTGAGTATCATCAAATGACATTAATTTCAGTCTTCTAAATATTCTTATCCGTGGTTACGTTTTAATAATTAGTCATCATAATAAAGATAAAATATAAAAATCCTTTATGCGAAAAGCTACATACAGAATGAAATTTACCCAGATCATTTAAGCAACTAGAGACTAAAAATTACTTTACTAAATGGATAACCTAAATAAAAACTTTGGTAAGCTTATTTTTTTCTTATGCATCAGCATTTCTGTAATACTCAGCATTAAGAAAGAATTATTTTTAGGCCTCACCTTTTTTATATTTGCATTAATTTTTTTACTTATAACTTATAAAGCTTCACATATTTTTTCATTTCCGGCTAAGGCATGGATAAGACTTGGAGTTTTGCTTAGTAAATTTTTTAATCCTATTACGTTGGGTATGATTTTTTATTTGCTTATTTCGCCAGTTGGAATACTAACTAGAATCTTTGGTCGCGATGAATTATTGCTTAAGAAAAAGAATGTTAAAAGTTATTGGCTTTATAGAGATAAAAATACGGAACAATCAAATTCGTTTCAAAGGCAATTTTAGTCGCCATGGATTTTCTAAAAGAACTCTTTTTATTTCTTCGGCTTAACAAAAAGCTATGGTTACTTCCCATCATCTTGGTGATGGTTCTACTTGGTGGGCTTCTCGTCTTTGCTCAGGGCTCAGTCATTGCCCCATTTGTTTACACTCTTTTTTAGATGAATATTCTTGGCATTTCTGCCTACTATCATGATGCGGCTGCTTGTCTAGTTATCAATGGAAAAATAATTGCGGCTGCCCAAGAAGAACGATTTACCCGAGTTAAGCACGACCCATCTTTTCCGAATCATGCAATTTCCTATTGCCTCAAAGAGGCAGGTATTAGTGCAAATGACTTAGACCATATTGTCTTTTATGACAAACCTTTTCTAAAGTTTGAAAGACTACTTGAGACCTATTTAGCATTTGCTCCAAGAGGATTTAAATCGTTTGCGACCTCTCTTCCCGTTTGGCTCAAAGATAAACTTTTTCAAAAATCAGTGATTACCAAAGCAATGACTGATCTTTGGGGCAAGGATATCCGATGGGGAGACCGACTTCTTTTTTCTGAACATCACTTAAGCCATGCTGCTTCTGCTTTTTTCCCATCTCCGTTTGAAGAGGCAGCTGTGTTGACTATGGATGGTGTTGGAGAGTGGACTACCACCTCATTAGCTATTGGTAGTAAAGGTAACAACCTAGACGTGATCAAGGAAATTCATTTTCCACATTCCTTAGGACTTTTGTATTCCGCCTTTACCTATTACACAGGCTTTAAGGTGAATTCTGGTGAGTACAAGGTCATGGGCTTGGCCCCATATGGGGTTCCACGCTATGCCGATCTTATTAAAGAGCATCTGATTGACATCAAGGATGATGGTTCATTTCATTTGGATATGACGTACTTTGACTACTGTACCAATCTTAAAATGACCAATCAAAAGTTTGATGCTATTTTTGGTGGACCCCCGAGAACACCCGAAACAGATCTTACTCAGAGAGAAATGGATTTAGCGGCATCCATTCAAAGCGTAACCGAAGAGGTTGTGATCAAGCTCGCGCGAGATATTGCAAAAACGACAGGGCAAAAGAATCTCTGCTTAGCAGGCGGCGTTGCTCTTAATTGTGTTGCGAACGGCAAACTCCTAAAAGAAAATATTTTTGAGCAAATTTGGATTCAACCGGCTGCAGGAGATGCGGGTGGGGCGCTTGGTGCTGCAATAGGGGCTTATCATCTGCATGCCAAAAAACCAAGGATTCAATCCAATAGGGTTGATGCCATGAGCGGTTCTTATTTGGGACCCTCGTATAGTCAAGATGCAATTGAGCAATGCTTAACTGCTCTTGGAGCAAAATTTGTCGTTTTAAACGACATTGAATTAATTGACTTTACTGCAAAAGCATTGGCTGATGGTAAGGTCATTGGTTGGCATCAAGGCAGAATGGAATTTGGCCCTCGCGCCTTAGGCGGACGCTCCATTCTGGCTGATCCCAGATCACCGATTATTCAGAAGCAATTAAATCTTAAGGTGAAATTTCGTGAATCTTTTCGACCATTTGCTCCCAGTGTCCTAAGGGGAGATGTCTCTGAATGGTTTGATTTGGACGCAGAAAGTCCTTACATGCTTTTGGTAGCTAACGTATTACCAAAAAAACAAATCACCATGACGGAGATAGAAAAATCTCTCTTTGGAATTGATAAGCTCAATATTCCAAGATCTGAAATCCCTGCAGTTACTCACGTGGACTATTCAGCAAGGGTGCAAACTGTTTGTCAAGAAACAAATCCAAAATACTTTGCTCTAATTACCCGTTTTAAGGAGCTTACAGGTTGCCCCGTTTTGGTGAACACCTCTTTTAATGTAAGGGGGGAGCCAATCGTAGAGTCGCCAAAAGATGCATTTAATTGTTATATGAAAACACAAATAGAAACTTTAGTGATAGGAAATGCTGTTTTATCTAAGTAAGTAACTGATATTAATAATAATTTAATATAGGGTAAACCCTTGTTACCTATTTGAAACTATTAAGAAATATAATCAAAGTACCGTCTATCAGTAGCAAAACTAAGGAGCAATCATGAAAAAAAACATTCGGTCCTTTTTGGTACCTACAGTTGCAGCTATCGCTACCTTAATCTCTAATCCTAGCTACTCCAGTAATCATGCTCTAGCAACTCAAGAACAAGACAAAGAATCTAAAAATCGGCTGTCATCGAACGATCTTAATGAGAAATTCTTACAAATGGCTGTGGGTGAAGAATTGCACAATTTAGTATTAAAAAGAAATGAGGTTGGTCAGACTTTCGCATACCACTATTCTCACCAATCACATAGTTCACATAGATCACACATGTCTCACTATTCAAGTAGATAGTTTTATTAGGCAAAATGAGTTGTTAACACTACGGATCATTAGTTGACTGCGATATCAGTAAAAATTGATTTTGATTGCAAAATCTTTTCAATAGAAACAATTAAAAAATCTGCTTACCGATATATTGATAAATTTTCTATCGATTTACATCAAACACAAGATGTAATTTCTTGCACGCTTAACTTTGACAAAAAAATAAACACCGAGTCGGCCGAGCTTTTAAAAGAAAATTTTAAGAAAGAGGTTTTGGATCAAGACTTAAGAGAAAGTATTGCCAAAGAAACACTTCCTATTAGAAATCTCATATTAGCTCATGCTTTTTCAAAAACAAGTTTAATAAAAGATGGCTAAATTTAAGCCAATAACCTTTTATTCGAAACCACAAAGTAAATATCAGCTTTTACCATTTAAATATAGCGAGCTAGATGCAAAAAGGTATTTACTTAGTAATATAGCCGGCGAATATTTAGCTGTTGATAAAACTGTTCTAAAAAAATTTGTAGAACATAAATTAGATAGCAGATCAGAAGAATACATAAATCTAAGAGCAAAGCATTTTCTCCTTGATGAGAATAATAATATTGCATTAGATCTTTTAGCTCTAAAAGTTAGAACAAGATATCAGTCCCTTTCAAATTTTACTTCACTTCACATTTTTGTTGTAACGCTACGATGTGAACATAGCTGTCCATATTGTCAAGTATCAAGACAATCTGAAGATAAAAAAAAGTACGACATGACTTATGAAATAGCAGATAAAGCATTGGATCTGGTGTTTTTATCACCATCAAAGACCATAAAAATTGAATTCCAGGGAGGAGAACCTCTATTAAATTTTGATTTAATCAAATACGTTGTTCTTTCTGCAAAAAAAATAAATCAGACTCACAATAAATTTTTAGATTTTGTTATTGCTACTAACTTAGCATTAGTAAATAAAGAGATTCTAAATTTTTGTAAAGAGAATAAAGTTCATATTTCTACATCGCTAGATGGACCTAAAGATTTGCATAATAAAAACAGACCCAGACCTGGTAAAAATAGTTATGAAAAAACCATAGAAGGAATTAATTTATCAAGAGATTTACTTGGTAGAGATCAGGTATCTGCATTAATGACTACTACAGAAATGAGTTTAGAGAGAGTTGAGCAAATTATTGATGAATATTTGGATCAAAAGTTTAATGGGATTTTTCTTAGACATTTATCTCCATATGGGTTTGCTATAAAAACAAAATCTTATATGGCCTATTCAACAGATCGATGGCTTAACTTTTACAAAAAAGGGATCGAGTACATCATTGAATTAAATCGAAGAGGTATAGATTTCCGAGAATATTACGCTTGTACAGTCTTAAAAAAAATGCTGACAAGTGAAGATGCGGGCTTTGTCGATTTGATGAGTCCTGCTGGAATAGGAATAGCTGCTGTTGTCTATAACTATGATGGAACAGTTCACCCGTCTGATGAAAGTCGAATGCTAGCAGAAATGGGTGATAAAACATTTTGTTTGGGAAATGTTTTAGAAAATACATATGAAGAAATCTTCACATCCGAAGCATTGCTTAAACCTCTAGAAGACTCGTTTACTCTGAGTGTCCCAATGTGCTCAGACTGCGCATATGAACCATATTGTGGCTCAGACCCTGTATATCACCATGGAATATCAAAAGACTTCATTGGACGAAAACCAGATTCCGACTTTTGTCATAGAAATATGAGTATTTTTAAGTATTTAATTATTCGAATGGAAGAGGATAATTTTGTAAAGCAGCTTTTTTTAAAGTGGGCAAATGACACATGATTAATTTATACGGTAAGTTAAGTTTAATAAGTGGATCAGAGGTTCCAAAGGGCCCATTAACTCTTACAACTGATCCAAATTTGCCTGAAGCAATTGCAAAAAATTATGGGCTTATAAGTGATGATGAGAACATAAAGACTAACTTTAAAGTGGTGCTAAGAAAAAAAACCACAAAGCAAATTAATACGACAGAATTTTTAATTCCACAAGAATTAAATCATCTAGAAGATGGTGACATTATTTCAATAAATCCTAAAACTTTTTTTACAAGAGTTTTATTTAGATCTAAATCAAAGCAAAATTCAATTTTACTTACAGAAAGGTGTAATCATTATTGTTTAATGTGTTCACAACCTCCTAAAGAAATCGATGATTCATGGATTTTGAGTGAAACAAAAGAATTAATAAAAATACTACCAAATAATTTATCAGAGATAGGTTTCACTGGAGGAGAGCCAACATTATATGGAGATGATTTTATAGACCTAATGAGGTTAACAAAATCCTACCTACCGAATACATCTATTCATATCCTAACAAATGGAAGGGCATTCAAAGATATCGACTTCACAAGAAAATATGCTGAGATTCAACATGCTGATATGGTGCTTGGTATACCTATATATTCCGATGATCCTGTTAGGCATGATTATGTAGTTCAATCCCCCGGAGCATTTTCAGAAACACTTAAAGGAATTTTAAATTTAAAAAGTTTAGGACAAAAAGTTGAAATTAGAATAGTAATTCACAAGCAAACAATTGACCGCCTTTTAGAGCTGTGTGAATTTTTAGCGCGCAATCTCTTGTTTGTTGATCATGTTGCATTAATGGGTTTGGAAATGATTGGATTTACTAGGGCAAATATCGACGACTTATGGATTGATCCATTAGAGTACAAAGATAAACTAAGTCAAGCTGTTTTATTGTTGAAAAATTATCGCATGAATGTATCCGTTTACAACCACCAGAGATGTTTGGTTAACGATGATGTTATGTTTGCATATCGCAAGTCAATAAGCGATTGGAAGAATGAATATGCCCCTGAGTGTTTAGATTGCAAAAAAATATATGAGTGCGGCGGTTTTTTTTCATCAGGCATTAAATATAAATACAGCCCGAGTATCAAAGCGTTTACTTAAATGAATTCTAAAAAACTACATTTAGTTACTTATTTGCTTGTAATTATAGTAATAATTATTCTAGATTTTGTTGCTGGATTTATAAATGAAACAAAAACACATAGAACAATAATTACCTCTTTTCGTGGAGAAGTTGTCCCAATCCAAACTTACACGAATAGTTTAATACCCAATTTAAATAACTCTTTCATAGACGAAACTAAATCAGTCGGAAAAAGAAATGTACAAACAGATAAGTATGGTGTACTAATTGGGCCCGAAATAAAAGACAAGGATGGAATTGGGATTGTTTTTCTGGGCGGGTCAACTACTGAAAATAATGAGGTAAATGCTGAATATCGCTTTCCTTTTCTCGTGTCATCAATACTAAACAAGTTCGATCATAAATTTAATAGTTTTAATCTTGGGGTACGAGCACATACAACGCAGAATAGTCTAAATTTATATATCAATCATCCATCGCCTGATGTACACAAAGCAAAGTATGTTGTTGTAATGCATAACATTAATGATCGACTAAAACTTGCTATTGATGGTAATTACTCAGCAAAAATACCGACCACTTCTCCTAATTCGTTCTCTAATTTTTTAGTAAGTCTCAGAAATCTTTGTTTTACTTTTTGGAAATTTGTTGTTTCAAAAAGTAATATATTTTTCTTAATTGACCTACAGATTAACAATCTTTTTGGAAATAAGAACTTACAAGTTACGGAATCAAATATAGATAAGCATTCAAAGCTAGGTGCGGATAGTTTGGCTTATTTTGAAAATAATTTGAAGCTCCTAATAAACGTTATACGTACAAAAGAAGCTACCCCGGTTTTAATGACGCAACCACTTGGCTTTGAATCAGAAAGTCAAAAATTATTTAATGAGTCCATAAGGAAAATTGCAAAAAAATTTCAAATTATCTTAATTGATCTTGAATACGAGGCAACAAAAATAACAGATATTCGAAAATTATTTTTTTCTGATGGCATTCATTTCAACAATCACGGCTCTAAGTGGGCGGCAGATGTAATATCAAGTCACTTCATTAAACTTAATACATCAAGTATTTCATCAAAAAAAGGAGATCACACTTGCCCGCCACTTTTTTTTAATGCAAATAATTTTGTAGGTGTTCCTCTTAGTAATAATATTTTTCCTGGAAGGTATCCATCGCCAGATAGGAGTGGTAAGCATATTCTTTATCAAGATTTTAAAGAAGGTAAATCATTTATCTCGCTAGTTAATATTTTAACGGGTGAAAATAAAGTAATCATAGAAAAGTCTGGTGAGAATTCTATTGAACATCCAGTGTGGTTTGATGAAAATAAATTTATTTATGGTGAGAAAAATGGTTTTGAAAGAAAGATTTTTTTATACGATATGGATAAGAAGACTTCTAAACCAGTTCTTTCTGATCCAAATTTCTATGGAGCCATAGCAAATGTGTCTTCAAAAGGTGAAATAGCTTTCGCTGGTTACCAAAAAATTAGGACTCAGTTCACAAATCCTGAGATTTACTATATGAAATCTATTGATTCTCCACCAATGAGACTAACAAACACTACCAATGAGAATTGGCGACCATTTTTTAATGATAAGGAAAATTCAATTTATTTTATTTCTGCAGAAGATGGAAAAAAATTTGGGATATATAAAATTTTTATCGACTCTAGAGTTGTTGTTCCCGTAACCTCAGATCCTAATTTGATTCACTGGGATCCTGCTTTATCAAGGGATGGCTTACTATTTGCATATGCGTCAAAAGATTTAAGTAATTTTGATATTTTTCTTGTTAATAATCGTAATCAATCTCAGCTTTCAAGAAAGATATTTTCAAGTGAGGACGAATGGGATCCATCCTTTAGCCCGGATGGACGTTATCTATTTTTTGCTGGAACCTCTCCATTTGGGTCACAAATTAGAGCAATTTGTGTTAACTAATATATAGCCTTTAGGCAATAATGTTGTGGATATTTACACAATAATTAGTCGTATTAAATTTTTCTTATTAAACGAATGCCATCCCTTGAATTTCTTGCATACTATTTTCTGAAGCTCCCTATTAATTTAATTGTAATTATTATCTAATCTAATTGGGTATCACAATCAGTTAGCTATTGGATACTCTTTTTTTTTTATTAAAAATTAATCTTAAAACATTTAAATTGTCGTTTTAAACGACAAATTTTTCGGTTGTCCAAAACTAAATTCTGAAAGTAAGCTGTGTTTTTCACGAAGCCAAACCCGTGAACGCACAGATATTAGCTTTTCTAAATCCCGAAAATTCTGATGAACCCAGACTAAGTCCCTACCTCAAAAAACTCGAAAATCTAGCCACAGGACGTTTAGTTCACATCCGTGATGGTGAAGTCACCTTGTATAAGCGAACTAAAAGCGCTCGCTGGCAGATGACCTTTAGGCTCTACAACAAAAAGTGGCTGCGAATTACCACAGGCTACAGTGATTTGGAATATGCCAAAAAGAAAGCAGGTGAGATTTTCGATCGCGCTCGCTTCATGGAAGAAATGGGTTTTCCCATCAGCCCCAAGAAGTTCAAAGTGGTGGCTGAGCAGTTGATCACAGAGCTTCAGCAGGATTTGGAGAGTGGTGTTGGTAAAAAGATCTATGTGGATTACCTATCAGTTCTGAAAGCCTATCTCATCCCATTTTTTGGTAAGTTTGATCTAGCTAAGATTGACCATAAGATTGTCAGTGACTACGATACGTGGCGCAATGAGCGTATGGGTCGTAGAGCAAAATCCTCAACCCTATCCACCCATTCTGTGGCTTATAACAAGGTCTATGACTTGGCCATTGCCAAAGGCTGGCTCAGTGATCGGCACCTAATTCCAAGACTAAACACCAAGGGTGAGCGGGGAGTGGCAAGACCCGCATTTACCCGACAGGAAATCGATTATTTGCGGCAGTTCATGCAGTCATGGGTAGAAGGGGGTAAAACTCCCAAAGCCCATGCGGGCAGGCATTTGCTACGTGATTACATTGAGATCCTGCTTGCTACGGGTATGCGCCATGGTACGGAGTCATTAAATATCCAATGGCGACACTTGGATTGGCACATAGATAAGAGTGGTACGAAGTTTTTACGAATCTGGGTGGATGGTAAAACTGGAGGGCGTTGGTTGATCGCCAGAAATGCAGCAATTCCAGTTCTAGAGCGGGTTCAATCTAGATTTGCCAATATGGCTGATTTAACTTTAGATGAATTGATCAGTCAGCAGCGTGAGGAGTATCTCTGGCGCTATCCCGATGGCACCAGACCTTATGACCTGGTCAGTGCATTTAAATGGCTAATGAAAGACTGTGGCTTATTGTTTGACACCACAGGTCGGCGTCGCAGCATGTATAGCTTTAGACATACCTATGCGACCTTATCTCTGATCGAGCGTGATGTAGATATCCATACACTGGCTAAACAGATGGGCAATAGTGCCGCCATGATTGAAAAACATTATTCCAAACTAACCCCAACCATGGTGGCAGATAAGTTAGCTTGAGATTGTCGTTTTAAACGACAAATAAAAAAGCCCACTGAGGTTAATCAGTGGGTTTGGGAATAAAGTGTGAGGATTTTGTCCTCGCTGTCTTGATTTTTCCTACTACTGGGGTTGATATTCGGATTCAACTTCAGTGAGATCTAACTTGCACACAAATGCTTTGTCATAAGCGCAGGCATCATTCATGCATTTTTCAGCAGCAATCTCATTATCAAACATCCCTGTAATGATGACTTCACCATCAGCTTGATCGGTAATAATTGTTAACCAAACCTCCTTCA
>JAIXOW010000106.1 GCA_027486615.1 Oxalobacteraceae bacterium
AAGTCTGGGAATGGAAAGAGCATTCTGGCTCCACCATCACGGGACAAATGCGTCGTATGGGAACGTCGCCTGACTGGAAGCGCGAATACTTCACTATGGACGACAAAATGTCCAAAGCTGTGACGGAAGTGTTTGTACGTTTGGTTGAGCAAGGCTTGATTTATCGCGGCAAGCGTTTAGTCAATTGGGATCCAGTGTTAGGTACGGCTGTCTCTGACCTGGAAGTGGTGTCGGAAGAAGAAGATGGCAGCATGTGGCACATACGCTATCCGTTCGTGGATGGCAGTGGTCATTTAACTGTTGCTACGACACGTCCCGAAACCTTATTAGGCGATGTGGCAGTTGCAGTTGATCCCACCGATGAACGTTACACACAATTTATAGGTAAGAAACTCAAGCTGCCATTAACGGATCGTGAAATTCCTGTGATTGCAGATAGCTATGTCGATAAAGCGTTTGGTACTGGTTGTGTGAAGATCACACCTGCTCATGACTTTAATGACTATGCAGTGGGTCAGCGTCATCAGTGTGAACTGATCAATATTTTCACTCTCGATGCAAAAGTGAATGACACAGCACCGGCTGCGTATCGCGGTATGGATAGGTTCGTAGCACGTAAACAAATCGTAGCGGATCTGGATGCACAAGGTTTATTAGAACTGGTGAAGCCGCATAAACTGATGGTGCCACGTGGTGATCGTACTGGTGTGGTGATTGAACCTATGCTGACAGATCAATGGTTTGTTGCTATGAGTAAGGCAGCACCTGCTGACACGTACTTTCCTGGCAAGTCGATTGCTGAAGTCGCGTTAGAAAAAGTCGCACAAGGTGAAGTGAAATTTGTGCCGGATAACTGGAGTACAACTTACAACCAGTGGCTGAACAATATTCAAGACTGGTGTATCTCACGTCAGTTATGGTGGGGTCATCAAATACCTGCTTGGTATGACGATGCAGGCAATTATTATGTTGCACGTACTGAAGCAGAAGCACTCGCTAAAGCCCAAGCTGCAGGTTACACCGGCAAGTTAAACCGCGATGAAGATGTGCTCGACACTTGGTTCTCTTCTGCTCTGGTGCCGTTCTCAACTTTAGGCTGGCCAGAAGAAACGCCTGACATGAAAATGTTTTTACCTTCTTCAGTCTTGGTCACTGGCTTTGACATTATTTTCTTCTGGGTCGCGCGTATGGTGATGATGACCACGCACTTCACAGGCAAGGTGCCTTTCAACACTGTCTATGTACATGGACTGGTGCGTGATGCACAAGGTCAGAAGATGTCTAAATCTAAAGGTAATACTTTAGATCCGATTGATCTGATCGGTGGCATAGAAGTGGAAGCTTTAGTTGCAAAGCGTACTGCAGGTTTAATGAATCCTAAACAAGCTGAGAGTATTGCTAAAGCCACTCGCAAAGAATTTACAAATGGTATTTCGGCTTTTGGTACGGATGCATTGCGTTTCACAATGGCGAGTTATGCCTCACTCGGACGAAATATTAATTTTGATTTAAGTCGTTGTGAAGGTTATAGAAATTTCTGTAACAAGCTGTGGAATGCTACCCGCTTTGTTTTAATGAACACGGAAAGCAAAGACTGCGGCTTGGAAGAACATGGTGCTGAAGCTTGTGCCACTGGTAGCTATTTAGATTTCTCGCAAGCGGATCGTTGGATAGTGTCGCAATTACAGCGCACGGAAGCGGAAGTCGAAAAAGGCTTTGCAGACTATCGTTTCGATAATATCGCTACTGCTATTTATAAATTCATTTGGGATGAATATTGCGATTGGTATTTAGAAGTCGCTAAGGTGCAGCTACAACAAGGTAGTGAGGCACAACAACGTGCAACGCGTCGCACTTTATTGCGTGTACTTGAAACGGTATTGCGACTTGCTCACCCTATCATTCCTTTCGTGACTGAGCAATTATGGCAAACGGTTGCACCGCTCTCAGGTCGTACGCTGAATCCTGCAGGTGATTCCATCATGCTGCAAGCTTATCCTGAACCTAATCTCAAGAAAATTGATGAACAAGCTGAAGGTTGGATGCAAGAACTCAAAGCACTCACTGATGCTTGTCGTAATTTGCGTGGTGAAATGCAGTTATCACCTGCAACCAAAGTTCCACTCATCATTGAAGGTCAAAATCATGCACGCTTGAATGGATTTGCACCTTATCTACAAGCATTGGCAAAACTGTCGCAAGTTGAAGTGGTCGCAAAATTGCCTGATTCACCTGCGCCTGTGTCGGTTGTGAATACCACGCGACTAATGTTGAAAGTGGAAATTGATATTGCTGCTGAGCGTGAACGTCTTACCAAAGAAATTACACGTCTAGAAGGTGAAATCACGAAAGCCAATGCAAAACTAGAAAATGAAGGTTTTGTGGCACGTGCACCAGCACAAGTCGTGGCACAAGAAAAAGAACGGGTTGCGAATTTTTCAGCTACGTTAGAAAAATTACGTGATCAAATGTTGAAACTGAAATAATGAATCTGTAGTTCTAATAAAAACCATGGAGACAACATGATGCAAAAAATTATTTTAATAACTCTGCTTAGAGCGGTGACTTTTACGGCTTTACTATTCAGCGCTGCTACATCATCTTCTTATGCAAGTGATGCTATGTCACCCGTTGGTTTATGGCGCACGATAGATGATGAAACTGGTAAAGCAAAATCTTTAGTTCGCATTACTGAAGTGAATGGTGAGCTACAAGGCACAATAGAGAAATTGTTTCGTGAGCCGAATGAAGATCAATCTCCACGTTGTGATAAATGCACGGGCGATAAAAAAGATAAGCCTGTAATCGGCATGATGATTATGACTGGCTTAAAGCATGATGGAAAAATTTATGCTGGCGGTGAAATTACCGATCCAAAAAACGGCAAGACTTATAAATGCAAAATGTGGACGGAAGAGCAAGGTAAAAAGCTACACGTGCGCGGTTTTATAGGTATGGCGCTTTTAGGTAGAACGCAAGTCTGGCTGAAAGAACAATAAAGAACAATAAGTAAGTACGCTCTCAGTTTCAAGCATTGGCTATGAAGTGAAGATTACTGCTGATCCCACAAATCGCCATTGGGACTAGTCTTAGGCGCGGCGACACCAAAATGGCGATATGCTGTTGGTGTCGCAATGCGACCGCGCGGTGTGCGTTGTAAAAAACCTTGTTGTATCAAATAAGGTTCAAGCACATCTTCGATGGTGTCACGCTCTTCACCAATAGCAGCAGCAAGATTATCTAAGCCTACTGGTCCACCACCAAATTTAAATAACACAGCTTCTAAGAGTTTGCGATCCATCAGATCAAAGCCAACTGGATCGACATCTAACATCACTAAGGCAGCATCTGCCATTTCTTTGGTGATTTCACCTTTGCCTTTAACTTCTGCGTAATCGCGCACGCGTCTTAATAAACGATTTGCAATACGTGGTGTGCCACGACTACGACGTGCGATTTCTAATGCACCTTCTTCCACAATTACGGCTTTTAATAAAGCGGCACTGCGTGTGACGATGCGCGCTAATTGCTCGGGTGTATAAAACTCTAATCGAGCCACAATACCAAAACGGTCACGTAAAGGATTGGTCAACATGCCAGCACGTGTAGTGGCACCCACTAAAGTGAAGGGTTGTAGATCAAGACGCACTGAACGAGCAGCAGGTCCTTCACCTATCATGATGTCGATTTGATAGTCTTCGAGTGCGGGATAGAGAATTTCTTCTACGACGGGAGATAAGCGATGTATCTCATCAATGAACAAAACATCATTCGCTTCTAAATTAGTAAGCAAGGCAGCAAGATCGCCTGCACGCTCTAATACTGGGCCTGAGGTCTGACGCAGATTTACGCCCATTTCACGCGCAATAATATGCGCTAGTGTGGTTTTACCTAAACCTGGGGGGCCAAATAACAAAGTGTGATCGAGTGCTTCACTACGATTTTTTGCAGCAGTGATAAAAATATTTAACTGATCACGAATTTTTTCTTGTCCAACGTACTCATCCAGCTTATGTGGACGTAATGCGCGCTCTATCGCTTCTTCATTAGGCGATACCGGTGTCGCTGCAATAATGCGCTGCTCGTTGAAATCGTCGGTCTGTATGCTCATGACAGCATTGTAGCCTGAGGAGGATGAAAGGCGTATTTATCAGCCTTTGGATAAAGCTTTTAAAGCCTGCCGTATGCCTTCGGTGACGGTACTGCCTGCTGGGACTTGCTTGACTGCGAGCATGGCTTCTTTGTCTGAATAACCCAATGCTATTAAAGCATTCAATATATCGGTATTCACATCGGGTGCTGCACCACCTGCTGTTCCTAAATCTGCGCCCAATTTTCCTTTGAGTTCAAGCAGCAAACGCTCTGCTGTTTTTTTACCCACACCAGGTATGCGCGTTAAACGCGCAGGCTCTTGTAAGGTGACTGCTTGAGAAAGATCGGCTACTGACATGCCTGACAACAAAGACAGTGCAGTGCGTGCACCTACACCACTAATTTTAATCAGCTGCCTAAATAGTTCGCGTTCTTCTGTGCTACCAAAGCCGTATAACAATTGCGCATCTTCACGCACAACAAAATGCGTAAGCAGAGTTATTTTTTCACCCGCAGCCGGTAAGTTATAAAACGTACTCATAGGCACGCTGACTTCATAGCCTACGCCATTGCAATCAACTAATAGTTGCAATGGATTTTTATCTACGAGTATGCCAACCAGACGACCTATCATGCGCGTGTTCCGAGATTAATATCCAGCGATTATAAAAAAACGTAACTATTTTTTATCCAACTAAACGACCACCTTTGAGGCGCAAACCTTTACGCGCCAACTCGGGTGCTAAAGCTGCTAAGCCTGCAGTGCCTACTGAACTATGCGCATGACAAATCGCTACGGCTAAGGCATCGGCTGCATCTGTGCCTGGCAAACCTTTTAATGAAAGTAAGCGTTGCACCATTTCTTGCACTTGTGATTTCTGCGCCTTGCCCTGACCGACTACTGCTTTTTTCACTTGTAAGGCGGTGTATTCAGCCACGCTAAGATTAGCTTGCACTAAACCACAAATCGCAGCGCCACGTGCTTGTCCTAATAATAAAGTGGATTGTGGATTCACATTAGAAAAAACAATTTCTATTGCTGCACAGCTGGGTTGATAAGTTTTTATCACTTCAGCCACACCATCAAGAATCACTTTTAAGCGTGAAGGTAAATCACCTACAGGTATACGTATAGTGCCGGATGCGATGTAAATTAATTTCTGACCTTCTTTGCGTATGACACCAAAGCCTGTGACATTGAGCCCTGGATCTATGCCTAAGATGATCATGCGTTTTTTTTAAGATCTATTTTAATGTCTGAAATGTCTAACACCGGTGAGCGCCATGACGACACCTTGCTCATCAGCTGCATCTATCACTTCTTGATCACGCATAGAACCACCAGGTTGAATGACTGCGGTTGCACCTGCATCGACGACGACATCTAATCCATCACGGAAGGGGAAGAAGGCATCAGAAGCGACTACGGATCCGGCAAGTGTTAAACCAGCGTTTTGCGCTTTAATCGATGCAATGCGTGCTGAATCAACTCGACTCATTTGTCCTGCACCCACACCTAGCGTCATACCTTGACCGCAAAATACGATTGCGTTTGATTTCACAAACTTCGCCACCTTCCATGCAAAGATCATGTCTTGTAATTGTTCTGGCGTGGGCTGTTTTTTGCTGACGATTTTTAATTCAGACTGCGCGACATTTTTTGCATCAGGCGATTGCAATAGCAAACCGCCACCCACACGTTTAAAGTCGTAAGCATTATGTGCATGTGCTATGGGGATTTCTAACAAGCGCACATTTTGTTTTGCCTCAAATATTTTGCGTGCTTCTGCTGTGAATGCAGGCGCGATTAAGACTTCAACAAATTGTTGAGCAACCGCTTCAGCTGCTGCGCCATCACACTCCACATTAAACGCAATAATGCCGCCAAACGCTGAGGTAGGATCTGTTTGCAATGCTTTGCTATAAGCTTCCAATGGGTTAGCGCCTAAAGCGACACCACAAGGATTGGCATGTTTAATGATGACGCAAGCGGGTGTAGCAAAAGTTTTTACACACTCCCAAGCTGCATCTGCATCAGCGATATTGTTATAGGACAGCTCTTTACCTTGTAGCTGTGTGTAATTCGCTAACGCTCCTTCAACTGCCTGCGGATCACGATAAAACGCTGCAGACTGATGCGGGTTTTCACCATAGCGCATGTCTTGCACTTTTTCGAATTGCAGATTAAGCGTAGCTGGATATGCTGAGCGTGTTGTATGTAATCGATCTGCACCGAGTGAGCTCAAGTAATTCGTGATGGAGCCATCATATTGTGCTGTATGAGCAAAGACTTTTAATGCCAAACCAAAGCGTGTATCAAAACTGACCTCACCTTGGTTAGTCTGCATTTCTTGCAAAACAGTTTGATAGTCTGTTGGATCACAAATCACAACTACATCTTTATGATTTTTTGCGGAAGAGCGCAGCATAGCTGGGCCACCGATATCGATGTTTTCTATCGCATCTTCTAAGCTGCACTGATCTTTTGCGACTGTTTGCTGAAAGGGATAGAGATTGACCACCACCATATCAATGGTGGGTATGTCATGGGCTTGCAATGCATCAGTGTGGGATTGCATATCACGGCGCGCCAGTATGCCGCCATGTACTTTAGGATGCAGAGTCTTGACTCGACCATCTAACATTTCAGGAAAGCCGGTGTAATCGGCTACTTCTGTGACTGGCAGTCCATGCTCTGCCAACATTTTTGCTGTGCCACCTGTAGAGAGCAGCTTGATCTGCATCGCATGTAAGGCGCGTGCGAATTCAAGTACACCGGTTTTGTCTGAGACGGAAATCAGTGCTTGTTTAATCATGATTATTTGAAAAAAGATGAATGTCTAAAATGAATCTACAGATAGTGACTGACTTATATTGAATTTACCAACAACACAGAGCGATGTCGCTTTATATCAAATCATGTTGCTGTAATTTTTTACGCAATGTATTGCGATTTATGCCTAACATTTCTGCAGCATGTGACTGATTACCCTCAGCACGATCCATGACCGCTTCAAGAATAGGTTTTTCTACTGTAAAAATTACCATTTCATATACATTGGAGGGCTCTAACTCGCCTAAATCCCGAAAATATTTTTCGAGACTTTTTCTCACAACGTCTTGAATGTTGTCTTTGCTCATGCGAAACCGATACAAAAAATGTTGGGTCTGTCAGGCCGCCAGCTTTTCTCGGGCGGGGGCATATTGTAACCGCTCG
>JAIXOW010000394.1 GCA_027486615.1 Oxalobacteraceae bacterium
ATGTTTAGCGATAGCAGCGGTACGTGCGCGATCTAACCAGAATTTTTTACGTGCTTCAGGACTGACCGCAACAAATCCTTCACCCACACGCGTATTTGCAATCCGCACCACTTCTGAAGCAGCACGCGCTACAGCTTCATCATCATCGCCAACGATGTCGCCAAACAAAGCCATTTTAGGTAAGACACCACGTTTTGATTTAGTGGCATAACCGACTGCGCGTAAATAGCGTTCATCTAAATGTTCAAGTCCAGCTAATATGGCACCGCCTTTTTTGGTTTCAGCATCCAGATAATTTTTTATCTCTACGATAGAAGGTATCGCTTCACGTGCCTGACCAAAAAACTCTAAACAAACCGTACGGGTATGTTTAGGCATTTTGTGCAAAATCCAACGCGCTGAAGTGATCAGACCATCGCAACCTTCTTTTTGTATCCCAGGTAAGCCAGATAAAAATTTATCGGTGACGTCTTTACCTAAACCTTCTTTACGAAATTTTTTCCCTTCGATTTCAAGGATTTCGGTTTTAAAAGGCTGCTGTGTTTTGCCACGTTCACTCGGATGCGTCCACTCTAATTTAAAGCGTGCAATCGGTGCTTCATGAATTTTGCCTAGATTGTGATCCAGTCGTGTGACCATTAACCAATCACCATTCGGATCCACCATGCGCCAGCTAGCGAGATTGTCGAGAGCCGTGCCCCACAAGACCGCTTTTTTACCACCTGCATTCATAGCGATGTTACCGCCTATGCAGGAAGCATCGGCAGAGGTTGGGTCTACTGCAAAGACAAAGCCTGCTTTTTCTGCTGCATCAGCTACACGTTTGGTGACCACACCGGCACCAGAATAAATCGTTGCATAGTCGCGCGACAGACCAGGCAAGACGCGCATTTCTACTGCACCTAGTTGTTCTAATTTTTCGGTGTTGATGACAGCAGATAAAGGCGTTAGTGGAATCGCGCCACCGGTGTAACCAGTGCCACCGCCACGGGGAATGATGGTTAGGCCTAATTCAATACAGCCTTTCACCAACCCTGCGATTTCTTCTTCAGAGTCGGGCGTGAGCACAACAAAGGGATATTCCACACGCCAGTCAGTTGCATCGGTTACATGCGAGACGCGCGATAAACCATCGAATTTAATATTGTCTTGTTCGGTATAACGACTCAGTATTTTGCTAGTGCGACGACGTAAGTTCGCCATCTGTTTAAACTCATCTGCAAAATCTTCTATCGCCTTACGTGCCGCACTCAATAAAGCTTCAACTTTGGTACTGCGCAGTGCTGATTCAGAATCGAGTTTGTCATCGATTTTCGCATCATGGCGACGCTTATCTACTTCACCTAATCGATGGTACAGCGCATCAACCAGAGCTTGACGACGCACTGGATTCTCCAGCATGTCTTCTTGCAAATAGGGATTACGACGCACCACCCAAATATCACCTAATACTTCATACAACATCCGTGCAGAGCGTCCGGTCTGTCGTGAACCACGCAACACGGAAAGTAATTCCCATGCTGGTTCACCCAACAAACGAATCACGATCTCGCGATCGGAAAAGGAGGTGTAGTTATAGGGGATTTCTCGCAGTCGAGGCGGTGCGCCATCGCTGTTTTCGTGTATCAAAGTGTGGAGTTGCGCGGGGGCGTTCATTTGGATGATGCTATAGGCATGTATCAAAGATGCATTCTAGCTGATTGCGCTCTTTGAAGCTGAGGGTAAGCGACTACATTGACTGCAATTGCGAGCAAACTCAGAACAACTGCCAGAACTGGTCGGGAACGCGCATCAATAATTCGGTCAAAATCAGGTAACGTAAGAATTTACCGATTGCCATGTAGGCGACACAAGGCCAAAAAGGCATTTTTAACCAGCCTGCTACAGCACACAGCGGATCGCCTATGATAGGTAGCCATGATAACAACAAGGTTTTGGGGCCAAAAAACTGTAGCCAAGCAAACCAGCGAGTTTCTTTTTCAGCTGCAAAGGTTTTTTTTACACCCACACCCATCCAATAGCTGATTGCACCTCCTGCGGTATTGCCTACGGTGGCAACCAATAAAGCCATCCAAAACAAATCCGGATTAAGTTTCACCAGTCCTAACAAGGCAGGCTCAGAGCCCATAGGAAGAATGGTGGATGACAAGAGACTGACGACAAACAAAGTCGGCAAACCTACTGCAGGTAGGGCGAGCAGATCAAGAAAATACGCTGTGGCATTAGCCAACATAGGCAGCAATCAATAAAACACGTTAAGAGAAGAGTGACTTAGCTAGACTACACACTGCATGAAAAAAAGAGCGTCATTAAGAGATAAATCTACTTATCCTCAGTCAGAAAAGTGTGTCCATTATAATGAGTCACCATGCAAATCGATTACCTTAAAAAAATTCTGACTTCCCGCGTCTATGACGTGGCCATTGAAACGCCACTTGAATTGGCGCCAGCCTTATCTAGGCGGTTGAATAATCAGATTTTTTTCAAACGCGAAGACATGCAAAGCGTGTTTAGCTTCAAACTGCGTGGCGCCTATAACAAGATGGCGCATCTCACTCCCGCTCAATTAAAACATGGCGTTATTTGCGCCTCTGCTGGCAATCATGCACAAGGCGTGGCGCTATCGGCTCACCGCCTAGGTTGTCGTGCTGTGATTGTGATGCCGGTCACTACACCCAAAGTCAAAATTGATGCAGTTAAAGCACGCGGCGGTGAAGTGGTTTTGTTTGGTGAATCTTATTCCGATGCTTATGCTCACGCACTGCAATTAGAAAAAAAACATAAATTCTCTTTTGTTCATCCTTTCGATGATCCCGATGTCATTGCAGGACAAGGCACTATAGGTATGGAAATTTTGCGCCAGCATGCAGCGCCGATTCATGCTGTGTTTGTGGCCATTGGTGGGGGTGGTTTGATTGGCGGTGTCGCAGCGTATATCAAATCGGTTCGTCCTGAAATCAAAGTCATCGGCGTACAAACCACCGATTCCGATGCCATGGCACGCTCCATTAAAAGTGGACGTCGTGTCACGTTGACAGATGTGGGTTTGTTTTCAGATGGTACTGCTGTCAAACAAGTGGGCGAAGAAACTTTCCGTCTCACGAAAAAATATGTTGATGAGATTATTTTAGTCGACACCGATGCAGTGTGTGCTGCGATCAAAGATGTGTTTACTGATACGCGCAGCATTCTTGAACCAGCTGGTGCTTTAGCAATTGCCGGTGCTAAAGCCTATGTGCAACGTGCTCAAGAAAACAAAAAGCTGCTTAAAGATGAGACGCTCATAGCCATTGCTTGTGGCGCCAACATGAATTTTGATCGTTTGCGTTTTGTTGCTGAACGCGCAGAAGTGGGTGAAGCCCATGAGGCTGTGTTTGCTGTCACTATTCCTGAAGAACGCGGTAGCTTTAAACGTTTTTGCCAATTAGTGGGCGCGCGTGCAGTGACAGAATTTAATTATCGTATTAGTGATCAAAAAGAAGCCCATGTATTTGTTGGACTGCAAGTAGCAAACAAAGATGAACCTAAAAAAATCAGTCAGCAATTCCAAAAACAAGGCTTTAAAAATATCGATCTCACACAGGATGAATTAGCCAAACTGCATATCCGTCATTTAGTCGGTGGCAAAAGCGCTTTAGCGCAAGATGAATTGTTATATCGCTTTGAATTCCCTGAGCGTCCTGGTGCCTTAATGCGTTTTTTAAATAGCTTGGCTCCGAATTGGAATATCAGTTTATTTCATTATCGTAGTCAAGGTGGCGATGTAGGTCGTGTTTTAGTTGGCTTACAAGTACCTAAGAAAGAAATGAAAGACTTCCGTGATTTCTTAGCTACGCTAGGTTATCGTCATTGGGATGAAAGCGGCAATCCTGCCTATAAACTTTTTCTGTAAACAGCACATACTGCTTGTGCTGCTATTCCCACTATGACTTTGGATGCCTCACCGAGTGACTCACCACTAGGAAAAATGTCAACTGGCCCTAATGGCTACGATCCCTCAATTTTGTTTGTTATGCCACGCGCAAATAAACGCGCTGAGTTAGGCTTAGACCAAAAGGCTTTACCTTTTTTTGGGATGGATGTGTGGAATGCCTATGAAGTGTCTTGGCTAAATTTACGAGGCAAACCTCAGGTTGCTATTCTTTCTATTCAAGTGCCTGCAGACTCACCAAATATCATTGAATCAAAATCACTCAAGCTCTATCTAAATGGTCTCAATCAATGTCGCTTAGCCGGCAGTGATGCTGTGTTGAATTTATTGCAGGCCGATTTATCGGCTGGCTTTGGCGCAGCTCTTCAGATACGACTAACTGAAGCCAGCGACTTTCAAAACATCGCTATCGGCCAACTCGAGGGTCTTTTGCTTGATCGACTTGATGTAGAGATGGATCACTATGACCCCTCACCCTCACTCTTAGTCACCAATACAGAACAGGCACCGGTAGAGGAAAAACTCGTTTCTCATTTATTGAAAACGAATTGCTTAGTCACAGGCCAGCCAGATTGGGCCAGCATACAAATCCATTATGTGGGCTCGCAAATCCAACAAGAAGGTTTATTGAAATACCTCATAGGTTTTCGCTTTCATCAGGAATTTCACGAGCAATGTGTAGAGCGTATTTTTATGGATATTTCGCGCCAATGTAGGCCGCAAAAACTCATGGTGTTAGCCCGCTATACACGGCGCGGTGGGATTGATATCAATCCTTGGCGTAGTAATTTCTCTATGGCGCAGCAACCATCCAACATACGACTTGCAAGACAATAAAAAACCGAGAGAAAATAGCCGCCGGCGCAATAGGCGGCGTAATAAAAAGTTTGAAAAAGACAAGTATCTGATCTGACTTTTATATTGAAACGATGGCTGCAAAATACGCCTATAATGCCAATCCATCGACATTCTGGTGCGATGCTTCATGACACATTTCAGCAAAATTTTACCTGCGACGAACGTAGTCCTCGACATAGAGTGTTCGAGCAAAAAACGTGCGTTCGAACAAGCAGGTCTACTGTTTGAAAACAATAATGGCATCGCCCGCTCTACGGTTTCTGAGAATTTATTTGCGCGCGAACGCTTAGGCTCCACTGGACTGGGACATGGCGTCGCCGTGCCTCACGGACGTATCAAGGGTTTGAAGGCGCCTCTGGCTGCATTTGTGCGTTTAAGCGAAGCGATTCCATTTGAATCGCCGGATGGCGAGCCAGTCAAACTACTGATCTTTTTACTGATCCCAGACAATGTCACCCAACAGCATCTAGAAATTTTGTCTGAAATCGCGGAAATGTTTTCGGATAAAGGCTTTCGCGCATCACTGCTTGAAGAGTTAGATGCACAATTGCTTCACACTCGCTTAGTGAGTTGGCATCCACCAGAGCGTGACATGGCGTAAAGCCTTGTTTCTTTTCTATGCCACTCAACTCACCCTTAACCATACAACAGCTCTACGAAGATAATCAGCACGCCCTAAAACTGGGTTGGATTGCAGGCATGACCGGCGATCAGCGCTTAATTTTTGGTGATGCCGCTTCTGCTGCAGATCAGGTAGGTCATCTCAACCTTATTCATCCTGGTCGTATACAAGTTTTTGGGCAGCAGGAAATTGATTACATCAATCGTATTTCCGAACACAGTCGCATGATTCAAACGCGTGAACTGGTGGCCGGCACACCACCTGCCTTCATCATTGCGCAATCCTTAGATCTGCATCCCCATTTAGTTCAAGTGTGTAATGAGCATAATATTCCATTGCTCTCTACGCCTTTGCCTGCGGCGCAAGTCATCGATTATTTACGCGTTTATCTCTCTAAAAAACTCGCTTTGCGTATCACCATGCATGGCGTGTTCATGGATGTGTTGGGTGTGGGTGTGTTAATTACAGGCGAGTCAGGTTTAGGCAAAAGTGAATTAGGGTTAGAACTGATTTCACGTGATCATGGCTTGGTCGCTGATGATGCGGTTGAATTCGCTCGTATAGCACCGCACATGATAGAAGGACGGTGCCCACCCCTATTACAAAACTTACTCGAAGTGCGTGGCTTAGGTTTATTAGATATCCGTACTATTTTTGGTGAAACAGCCGTAAGACGCAAAATGCGCTTGAAATTAATTGTGCATTTAGTGCGCAGAAAAACACTAGAAGAAAACTATGAACGTTTGCCTTTGCATCAGCAAACACAAGATGTTTTAGGACTAGCTGTTCGTAAAGTCATCATTCCTGTTGAAGCAGGTCGCAATCTGGCAGTGCTATTAGAAGCTGCGGTACGCAATACTATTTTACAAATGCGTGGCATCGATACACTGGCTGATTTTATGGAAAGACAGCAGCAAGCCATGGGAAATGAATAAGCAGACCGAGCATTCACGCTAAGCACTGCTATTATTCACCCCATGCGCATCATTCTCCTCACCGGCATTTCCGGCTCCGGCAAATCTGTAGGCCTCAATGTCCTTGAGGATGCGGGTTATTTCTGCGTTGATAATTTACCACCCTCTTTATTACGCTCATTAGTAGAAACTCGCGCTAGTGAAGGTGCCGTCAATCTTGCAGTTGCAGTTGATGCACGTAGCGCCAACTCCTTAGCGTCTCTGCCAGCTGACATACAGTGGTTAAAAGAACAAGGGCATTTAGTTAAAGTCTTATTCTTAACTGCAAAAACTGAATCACTGATTAATCGTTTTTCTGAAACACGCCGCAGTCATCCTCTATCCCATCGTTTGACATCGACTGCTCAGGCAGGTGCTCAGTTAGGTACTCAGGCAGGCAATCGTCCTACCTTGATTGAATGTATACGACAAGAACGCGATATGTTGGCGGAAGTGGAAGGCTTGGGACAACTGATTGATACATCTGGTTTATCAGCGAATCAATTACGTGCATGGATTAAAGAGTTAGTCGAAAGTGAAAGCGTTCCTCTTACGCTCTTATTTGAATCCTTTGCTTTCAAATATGGCGTGCCGCTAGATGCAGATTTAGTGTTTGATGTAAGAGTGGTGCCGAATCCCTTTTATGACAAAACATTACGTCCTCTCACTGGACGTGATCAGCCTGTAATTCAATTTTTAACATCACAACCAACCGCGATCGCACTACAAGAAGACATTCGCGCTTTTATCGACAAGTGGCTACCTGCCTATAAGGCAGATAATCGTAGCTATCTCACTGTTGCGATTGGCTGCACGGGTGGACAACATCGTTCTGTGTTTATGGTTGAACGACTGGCTGCACATTTTCAAACTAAAGCTGGTGTGTTGATTCGACACCGCGAGTTGGATTAATTCACTTATGGCAGACGCCACCGATCTATGGATCGCTCTCTTTCCACTCAATACCGTATTGTTTCCTGATGGCGTATTACCATTGCGTGTTTTCGAAACACGTTATATCGATATGGTGCGTGCCTGCATGAAAGCCAACACGCCATTTGGCGTTGTAGCAATTCAAAGTGGCGCAGAAATCGGCGAAGTGGCAACACCATATTCTGTAGGCACGATCGCACACATTACTGAGTGGGATATGCCTGAGCTCGGTGTATTACTGATCGAAACAAGAGGTGGTGAACGCTTTCGTATACTCGAAACACGTTTATTACCAAGTCAACGTCTTGAAGCTCGTGTGGAATTGATTCCAGTTGAACCTAAAGTTGAAGGTGGCACTACTTTGAAAGTATGTGCAGAAGTATTGAACGTTGTAATACGCGATATAGAGCGACGTGCAAAAGAAGATCAAGAACCGCAATTTATTGCCCCTTTTTCCGAGCCCTATGCGCTCGACAATCCTGCTTGGGTAGCTAATCGTTGGTGTGAAATATTGCCGATACCATTACAAGAAAAACAGCGTTTACTCGAGATGCAAGATGTCTCACTTCGATTACAAAGCATAGAAGATTTTTTGCATGAACATAAAGTGATTTAACTTCACTCTCTTAAATCATCTCTAACTTCAATAATAATTTTTTCACTGGCGCAGGCAAAGCAGCGTTAGCAATGTCTTGCAAACTCACCCAAGAAAATTCCGCTTGTGCAGCCAGTGTGGTTCGTTTTTTCACAGACAGATAAACCGGTTGTATGTGTAGTTTGTAATGTGTAAAGCCATGTGAAAAAGTAGGTAGTAATTCCCATGTATCTAACTCACCGAAATCACGCAAAGCACGTTGCATAGAACGACGTGAAATAGTATCTGACCCTAACGGCATGACGCGTGAGAGCTCAGGTAAGGACAATAAGCCTCCCCAAATACCTTGCGCAGGTCGTTGTTCTAGCAATACTGCTCCTTTATGTATCACGACTAACATCACAGTTGATTTTTCAGGTATCGCTTTTTTAGGTTTGCGTGCTGGCAAATTAACTGTTCTTCCCGTCGCATTAGCAATACAACGACTTTGCATGGGGCATTGCATACACAAGGGTCGACTACGTACACATACCGTTGCACCGAGATCCATTAATCCTTGTGTGTAGGCTTCTACACTACGCGCTGGCATTAATGATTCAGCTCTCTCCCACAATATGTTTTCTATGCGCTTCTCACCGGGATAGCCTTCAATACCAAACACGCGACAAAACACTCGCTTCACATTTCCATCAAGGATGGCTGCACGCGCACCAAATGCAAATGCAGCGATCGCTGCAGCAGTTGAACGGCCTATGCCAGGCAGTTGTACTAATTGTTCGGGATCAGAGGGAAATACACCACCATGTTGCGTCATGATTTGTTGTGCACAGCGATGTAAATTACGAGCACGCGTGTAATAGCCTAGTCCACTCCAATGCGCCATGACTTCTTCAACTGGTGCATGCGCGAGTGCAGAGACAGAATCAAAGCGCGATAGAAAACGCAAGTAATAAGGAATGACAGCTGTTACCTGTGTTTGTTGCAACATGATTTCAGATAACCAAATGCGATAAGGATCGCGTGTGTTTTGCCATGGTAGTTGATGACGACCATGTTTCTTTTGCCAAGCAATCAAGTCAGCAGAAAAAGTCTTATCACCCGCGATGGAGGGAGTGTCGAGTACGCGCTTCATAAGTGATGCTTAGCGTCTTTGTTCATGAAATATAACGTCATCATCTTGTGCATTAACGCTGACAGCGCGCACAATAAAAAGTTGAGCGTTGTCCTTGTGTGATGCGTCTTATCTCTGCATGACATACATGACACGATTCACCTTCGCGATCATAAACAAAATACTCTTGTTGAAAATAACCAGCTTGACCATCTGCACCCATAAAGTCGCGCAAGGTACTGCCGCCTTTTTCTATCGCCTTTGCCAAAATTCGCTGAATCGCTTCAGCTAAACGCTGATAACGCGTTAAGGCGATACGTCGTCCTGCAGTATTAGGATGAATGCCCGCTTCAAATAAACTCTCACACGCATAAATATTACCCACTCCCACTACAATATCGCCGGCCAATAACACTTGTTTGATAGCGGCACTACGTGTGCGCGTCGCTTGATGCAATAACGCGCCTAAATCTGCATGCAATAAAGGTTCAACACCTAAGTTTTGTAATAAAGGATGGTCTTCTACTGGTCCATCTTGATTGTCATGCCATAACACCGCACCAAATCGTCGTGGATCAGTTAATCGCATGACCGACTGACCAAGCTGTAAATCAAAATGATCATGTTTTTCTGGCAAATGATGGACGGGCAATATCCGCAGGTGACCCGACATACCCAGATGCACAATCAAACTGCCGTGCTCAAAATGAATCAACAGATATTTTCCACGCCGACCAGTTGAATGCACCACTGTATTACTCAACAACTGTTTCAAGCGCGCAGGAAACGGCCAACGCAGGCCTTCTCTGCGCAGGACAACGCCAGTCACGCGCTGTTGCTCGATATGCGGCGCAATACCGCGGCGGGTTACTTCAACTTCAGGGAGTTCTGGCATGGTGAGTTGTAGGTATTCATTTTGGCAGCATGGTGCGTGCTGTCTCGGACTTTCAGCGTAAAATCTATATTCTTCGCTTTGTTTATGACCGCCCCTAGGTTTCTTGCCGTTTAGGACAGCCACTTGAAAAAAATTTTTCTCATTTTAACTCTGCCGCTCACTCTGCATTGCGTAAGCCATGCGCAGAGTGCAAGTAATCACGCTAATCCGCACTCTAGTGCAAAAACGCAGAACTTGCCTTTGGTCTATCTGACAGAAGAGATACTCTTTAAATACTTATCCGCAGAATTAGCTGAGCAACGTGGCAATAGTTTTGCTGCCTACTCCACCATGATGACGATTGCACGCAGTTCTCGCGATCCTCGCATCGCTAGACGCGCAGCTGAAATGGCAATGAATAGCAAGTTAACGGTGGAAGCAGTAAAAGCAACCCAGTTTTGGGTAGAAGTTGATCCCGCTTCAGAAGAAGCAGCACAAGTGTTGTTAAGTCTGCTCTTGATTACTAATCAAACAGATGAAGCGAAAAAAATTCTCGCAAAACGACTCGCTAACAGTAATGCCGCCAATCTAGGCAGTGTGATCGCACAGACACAGCGTCATTTAGCTCGCATACCTGATCGTGCTCGTGCAGCAAGTCTTTTGAAAGAACTACTAGAACCTTATCGTAACTCGGTAGAAGCACAACTGGCGATAGCAAAATCTGCACTTGATGCAGGCAAAGCTTCTGATGCCATGAAAGAATCACGCGATGTGGTGTCTAAAAATCCTCAATCTGAATTAGCTGTACTGAGTTTAATTCAGATGATGGAAGATAAAAACGAAGCACTCAAAGTACTCGCTGATTTTTTACAAAAAAATCCTAAATCACGCGACATTCGACTTACTTATGCGCGTTTATTACTTGAACTCGGCAAGGTGGCTGAGGCAAAAAAAGAATTTAAAACTTTATTACAGCAAGTCCCACAAGAACAAACCAGTTTATATGCACTAGGCTTACTTGCTGCGCAAAGTGGTGAGTTTACAGAAGCAGAAAATTATCTAGCAGCATATATAAAAACACTGAATGGCAATCGCGATCCCGAGCGTGACTCTTCACAAGCTTTAATGGTGTTAGCGCAAATTGCAGAAGATAAAAATGATTTACCAACTGCGGTGAAATGGCTAGAGCAAGTCGATAGCAGCGCACAAAATAATTTTCTCACCGCCGTTATAAAACGTGCGCACATTAAAGCAAAAGCGGGGCAACTTGCTGAAGCAAGACAGTTGCTTGCACAAACATCGACCGAAAATGATGAAGATAAAATTAAACTTCTGATTGGTGAAGCACAACTACTCAGAGATATAGGAAAATTAAACGAATCCCTACAATTCATTGAAGAAGCTTTACAGCGCTTCACTGACAACACGGATTTACTGTATGAATACGCCATGGTTGCTGAAAAAAATAGTCAGCTTGAACTGATGGAGCAATCACTACGAAAAATCATTGCGCTCACACCGAATAATCCTCACCCTTACAATGCGCTTGGCTATATGCTAGCCGACCGGAACATACGCCTGAAAGAAGCGCATGAACTCATTAGTAAAGCTGTAGCATTGGCACCGGATGATGCCTACATTCTCGATAGTATGGGCTGGGTAGAATTTCGCATGGGCCAACTCGATAAGGCAGAAGAAATTTTACGTCGTGCTTATGGCATAAAACCTGATTCTGAAATTGCAGCGCACTTAGGTGAAGTACTATGGACTAAAGGTCGCAATGACGAAGCAAAAAAACTCTGGCGTGCTGCAGCGAGTAAAGACCCTAAAAATGAAACGTTAAAAAATACCTTACAACGTTTGCGTATTAAGCTCTAAGAGTTCAATCGCATTAGCTGACTAACGAGAAGCCATGCGTTATTTAATTTTGGTATTCGCTCTCTTGCTAGGTGCTTGTCAAACTGCGCCTAGTATTAAAGGCTCTCCAAGTGCGGCACCTTACTACAAGGTCATTAGTTTAAGCGGCAGACTCTCGGTGAGTTACCAACAACTAGGTAAAGCACAATCCCTACAAGGTAAGTTTACTTGGGATCAAACTGCTAATACCACTAGCATTGCGCTATTCACACCACTCGGCCAGACGATTGCTCAAATCATGATCGAGCCTGAGCGCGCCATGTTGCAACAGACGGGTGAAGCATTGCGTATCGCAAAAGATATAAACGTACTCACTAGCGATGCTTTAGGTTGGCCATTACCTGTGAATGGATTAAAGGAATGGCTACAAGGTTTTTATACCAACGCATTAGGTCAACAACAAGTCGTTATGCGTGATGCACAGACTGGTTTTATCGATAGCGGTTGGGAAGTGCAATACGTATTGTGGCAAGAAGATGGTTCAGGCTATCGTATTCCTAAACGTATAGACTTAAAACATCTTAGCAAGCGTCATGGTGAAATCAATTTGAAAATTGTGCTTGATAGCTGGATACCAAAATGACAGCACATTATTTCTCCGCTCCCGCAAAGTTAAATTTATTTTTGCATGTGGTTGGTCAACGCAGTGATAGTTATCATTTACTGCAATCTGTATTTCAACTCATCGATTTACAAGATCAGCTTTGTATTCGCTTACGTGATGATGGCGCAATTCATTTACTGACTGATATTGCCGGTGTTGATTCTTCTACCAATCTCGTTATGCGAGCAGCTCGCCTGCTAGAACAACGAGCACAGCAACGAGGATTGCAAATTCCTGGAGCTGATCTCTCATTAGAAAAGCAAATCCCTATGGGTGGTGGTCTCGGTGGCGGCTCCTCCGACGCAGCAAGTGCTCTGATCGCGCTCAATCATCTCTGGCAATTAGGACTGAATCAAAACGAACTGATGCAAGTTGGACTTAGCTTAGGCGCGGATGTACCCTTTTTTTTGCTGGGTCAAAATGCATTTGTGGAGGGAATCGGTGAAAGGCTTACTCCTCTGAAGACTGAGGATGCTTGGTTCGTGATTCTTCACCCTGGCGTGGCAGTACCTACGCCTCTGATATTTGGGTCCCCTCATTTGACACGAGACACCAAGTCCGTCAAAATGTCGGACTTTTCTTCAGGGCTATTTTCATTCGGAAGAAATGATTTACAGGCAGTAGCAGAAAAAGCATTTCCAGAGGTTTCGGCAGCCGTAAATTGGCTAGGTCAATTTGGAAACGCTAGGATGTCAGGTTCTGGAGCATGTGTGTTTGCCCGAATGACAGATCAAGCTGCTGCCAAGGCGGTAGTCCAGCAAGTCCCGCTAGAGTCTGGATGGCAAGCATGGTGTTGCTCTTCTTTGCAACATCACCCTCTGGAAGGCTTGCTAAAAAAGTAATACGTAGTATGTACACAAATTTTCGTCTGACGCATTAAGCACGACAGACAGACCGGTTGTGTAGGGGAATCGCCAAGCTGGTTAAGGCACTGGATTTTGATTCCAGCATTCCAAGGTTCGAATCCTTGTTCCCCTGCCATTAATTGAAACGCGAAACATCCAGTCAGGCCGCACGCTCCTAGCGAGCGAGCGGCTTTTGATCTTTTAACTTATCGCATCCTGAGGTCCTATGGTCCACGAAAACCTAATGGTTTTTACCGGCAGTGCTAATCCGGAACTGGCTGCGGGTGTGGTTGGTCAACTTGGTATCGCATTGGGCAAAGCGGTAGTGTCACGCTTCTCTGATGGTGAAATCGTAGTTGAGATTAATGAGAATGTGCGCGGCAAAGATGTCTTTGTGTTGCAATCGACTTGTGCGCCAACCAATGACCACTTAAT
>JAIXOW010000125.1 GCA_027486615.1 Oxalobacteraceae bacterium
ATCTAAAAATAACTTTTTGACAATTTTTATTTTTAACAAAAGGGGCAGACATCATAATATTTTTTGATCACTTTTGATCCATATGGGACACTGTGTATTCCACAGTTAAATAACCATCGTTTGCAATCAAAATGTGACAAAGCTTTTTTCTTTTGAAGGATTGTTGCTACATTATGTTTTTTTGATCTAATTGATGCAAAATAATGTCTATAGATTTTGCCTTCTTTAAGGCATTTTTTGTACTGTTTAAATTGCAAACGGTTTTTTATGGCGGCTCTACCAACACCTTTACAAATTTTCTTTTCTGATTTAACTTTGGTATTAACATTTACTAAATTTAATGAATAACATTTTGGTCTCAAACCAACAAAATGGGTGCATTTTTTATCTCCTCCTAATTCATTTTTGAAATAGCCTAATTGAGCTTTATTTGATTCATCGTAGTCTTCATGGTCTGGTGGGTAGTTAGAAAAGTCCATGTAGGGGTAAATATGGTCCCAGAACTCATCAGGTTTTGTCACTCGAAAAAGAAACGAATCAGTGTCACTCATCCCCAATTCAAACGTAGATGGGCAATCCTTGGTCATTTTGTTGTACCAGAAATTGTACATAATTAGTTTGCTCTGAAAAGTAACAGAAAACATTAAAAAATCAATGAAAAGTAGTTAAAAAAATAGTTAAAGTAAAAAAAAATGGATAAAGTATAAAAAAGTTTACCAATTCTAGAATAGTTACACCAATTGCAATTGGCTTGTCATGATAAATTATTGGTGTGTAGTGGTTAGTTTGGACCAGATTTTCAGATAAAATTGTAAATCCTTTAAATGTCGGTTGAGCAATTGCCTTCTCAACGGATTTAGCGGTGGTATGTAGTTTAACAATCAGGTAATCTCGTACATTCTGCATTGTTTTGCCGTACACACAATTTGCCTAGAAAAAGAAATAAAGTCAGGTTGGCCGAGTGGTCTAAGGCGTCAAACTTAAGATTTGATACTTAAAAGTTCATGGGTTCGAATCCCATACCTGACATATTAATTTACTTTTAAAACTTACCAATTTTTTAAATTGACTGATTTCAAATTTGGTTGTGGCATTTTGACGGGCTAGTGTGCATTTTTGGATGTATTTTGCGATGAAGGTGTCCTGTTTGAACTTGAGAATTCTTTTAATCTTTTTTAATTTTAAACCCAATTTAAGATAAAGTTGTAAGTTTTTGCCATGAACAACATAATCTTCACGATCATGGAAAGTGGCTGTCAATTTTACATCTTTGTATCTTTTTTGACCATCTGATTCTAAAAGAGCATTTTTTGCATAGGGAGACAAATTTTCATAACTAATTTCAAGCACTTCAGGTGCTAAAGGCAAATTTGCATGTTTTTTGTGTAATTTTTTGGGATAATGTAAATCACATTCAATGAAATAACCAGTATCGCCATCTAGATCAGTAGATAAAATATCAAATTTCTCAATCTCTTCTTCACTCATCCATTCGAAATTCGAAATTGGTAGTTTCATCATTTGCGCATGTCCGTATAAATTCTAAAAAATAAAAATAAAAAAATGTTTCAATCGGGATTCGAACCCGAGACCTCTGACTTATAAGATCAGCGCTCTATACCTTCTGAGCTATTGAAACTTGATGCAAAATGATTCGCAACTCAGTGACTATATAGCCATGTTTGACACATTTATCCCTCGTGTGACGCCGTGTCTAGCTTCACTTAATTTGTTTTGACAGCCCTTTCGTCTGCCTTTTTAATTATAAAATTCACGCGCCTATAACCACTGAGCTATCGAATCACTTGATAAAAAGGACTAAAATTAAAACATTTAAAGTAAATATTTCAAAAAGTGCTATTAGAACCGAATGAGTGAGCGTTTTAACCATTCAGCCATAGTAGCACTTAAAAAAGTATATGAAAATTTAAGCATTTAACTCACATTTGCATCCAAGTAGACAATTTCAGATTTGTTCTCAGGTTTTGACGATGGTTTAAGCTCGCGTGTGCCGATAAATGCGACTCCGCCTCTTTTACCTGTCTCAAGGAATTGCACCATATTGATGTCGAGGGGTAATTCAATACAGCAGCGTGTGAGCTTAAGCATGCTGTCATAGCTGTATGAAGGAAGCGAGATATAGTGGGCTGGATCTAAACCTGAGAACTTGTGCATGTCTTTTCTGAATTTTTGAAATACTTCAGCCAATAAAATGGTGTCAATTTTATTGTAAACTTTTGAATAATCAAGTAAATTTTTACACTTAAAAGTATTCCAAACTTTTTGTGCGAATCTGTGCTCCTTTTTCGAAATTGTTGACTCACTTAGACAACTTTTAAAATGCTCTATTTTAGGTAATTGTGTTACTTTTTTCATTTGTTTCAGACTTGTGCAGTATTCATAGGGGAAAAATGATTTTTCAAGTAACATTTTAAATTTTTTTGGATCAAATTTGCCATTCGTTTTCACCAAATAGGTTTGTTTAAGAATTTCGTATTTATGTCCACTGTCTCTCAAGTCTGTGCAAAGTTCGGATAACGATGACTGTAAAAATGCCAAGGTATCAATAAATTCAAAACAATTAAAACTAATTGTTCTAAAATTTTCACCGTTGAAAGGCAGCACTTTTATGTTGTTTATATCTTCAGTAAATTTACCTAGAGCCTTTACAATAAAATGGAAATCATATCTTGAACCATTATGAACAAAAATTTTTAATGAAGATGGATGTTTTCGTCTTAAATTACATGACGCACATGACGCTCCAAGATATTTTGATGTAATGTGATTGTGATCCCTGCATTTAAAGTTTCCTTCGTCAAATACATTATTACAAATATAACATGTATTCGAATTATTAAAGTCAATTTCATCAAGCTCTGTAAATATCATTGGATTGTTGTTTTGTAATATATTTTTTATCCATACATTTTCTTGCTCAAGTAAATGCTCAACAAAATGTTCAGCCGCATTTTTACCTATGTAGGTGTTTTCATGGATAATAGAATCATTTCCATCAAGTATAACAAAACTATAACCAATAGGTATCTGTTTTGACAAAATATCTGTGAATGAAGCGTCACATTTACATTTTAAAGAGTGACAAGTTTCACATCTCTTTTTTTCTTTAGGTAAAACACATTCAAAGTCAAGGTATGCAGTAAAATCGAGCATATGTTGTCTTTCATATTTTCGAAAAAAAATACTTGTTATCTCACCATTAGGCATCTCTTCAAGTCGTGGCTTGTTCATCGAACATATTCTATCATGTTCGTCGACAATTCTCTGAGATGAAAAACAATTCAAGCAATTTAGACAGTAAAATGCATTTTGATATGATTTTTTCCCTTTTTTGTCAATTACCTCAACTTGTTTTCTGTAACAACGACGTAAATATTTGTTCACATCGGTAATTAAAAGAAAATGATTGACAGCTTGGTCACAGTCAATTTGATTTTGAACCATTAACAAATTGACTATTTTTTCGCCGTTGCCTAAACCATATTCATAAGGGAAAATTAATTCTTTTTTCCTATCATCATCTTTGTTTCTTATTAAGATGTTTATTTTCAAATTTAGATGATTGTTTTGTCTCAAAAATCTTTTAATTCCATTGATTGAAATAGGAAAAGAAATTTTTTCAGTGTTGAAATTTGAGAAATATTTTTTCAGTTGAGATGATTGACTTTTTTTACTGCTTTTATCAATTTTTGATCCAAACAAAAAGTAAGCAATGCAATATAAAAAACATTTCATTCCATGATTTGCGGGATTAAACAGATACCTTTTGTTGGCGAAATTTGATATGTTTAATTCTTTTTCCGCGTCACTCACGTTATTTTTTTCCGAACCGGTAACGACGGGGCGTAGAGCGGCAACTTCAATGTCATGCACTAAAGCGCGATCAAATTGCCAGTTGCTTCCGTTGAGAATGAATTCATCAAGACGAGATGCTTGCTGATTAAAACTTTTGATGATATTTTTCTTAATACTATTAGGCATCGAGGCATTAGCCAAAAAATTTGCAGCTCTAAAAGGTATCGATGCAATTGTAATTGTTTGTCCAGCATGATCAGACATACTCATTTGAGCAATAAGTACAAGAGATACTTTGCAAACATTTTTTTGAGCAGCTTCACAAAGAATAACATTTTGAATTTTTGATAATAAAGATGATTGAGCAAGGGAAAAGTTTTTACATGTTTCAGGATAAGTATATCTATATGTTATTACAGCTTTTTTGAAGGCTGATTGTGTTATTTCAAATTTTTTTGAAGGTAGATGAGCTACTTCATAATGTTCCTTTAATTCTGAACATGTTTGAAATATTTGTTTACAAATAAAACATTTTTCAACAACTCTATGTTCAGAATGAAAGTTTTTTTCATGCCTTTTCAAATTACTTAGTCTTGTAAAAGTTTTAAGGCAACCGTCACTTGAGCACTTGTAAGCCATTTTGAACGAAAAAAAACAATTTTTAACTCCCAAAATCGGGTAACCAACGTGACTGATGAAAGAAATAGGAAGGTGATACCTTTTTATACTAATTCAAATGCAAATAGGAAGACTAAAAATTATTGATGCAAATCAATTGCGCACACAGGTGGGCCTCATTTTTGTATAAAAGGCTTGGAATTTTGTGTTAAATTTATCATTTGTTTGTTGATCTTCATTTGAGGAACTTTACCAAACCAACACAACCAATCACCATGCCTCGCGCAGCTACCAAGAATCTTAAGAAAAGTAAGTATTCAAACTAATTTTTATCACTATTTAAGTATTTTTATATGTTACTGTTACTGTTAATTTGTATTGAATGTGTGTAAATATCAATTATTTAACTTATTTTAGTCCCAACCCAACATGGTTCGGAGAAAAAGCCGAAAAGCAAAGAGTTCGTCGACGTGTCGGAGAGTGAGGATTCTACCATGTCCGACCAAGAGGAGGAGGAGGACGAAGACTACGTCGAGGAAAGTGAGGCGGCGACGTCGGACGAGGAAGGGTCGGACGACGATGTCGAGGATGACTCCGGAGATGATGAGAGTCCTCCTGTCAGGTCCAAGTCAGAATCGGATCGGCCTGGCAAATCTGGGGAAGAGAAGGAGGATGCCAAGAAGGCGGGTATGAAGCGCAAAGCTGAGAAGGTGAAGGATGGCAAAATGAAAAAAGTCAAGTTTGAGAAAAAAACGGCAGCTGCATCGGCTTTGAAGTCCACCGATAAGGGAAAGAAGATCATAAAAAAATCTTCTGAACCTGAGATCCAAGCTGAGCCTGTTAAGGCGATAACCAAGAAGGACTCGAAAAAGGAGTCGAAAAAGACCGATGCCCATGCCGACGCTGTTGCAGGTGAGAAAAATTACCCTGTTTTTGAAGAGAAGAATATTGACTACAACTTTGTCAAAAATTCTTCTCTTAACGTTGTTCAGAGAAGGTGTCAAATTGCACCTAACATTATCCTTCAATGCAAAAATGTGGAATTCACTCAAAATGGCCAGCAAATTGATTTTGCATCTCTCACCTTCTCACGCAAAACAAAGAACGGGCGGGCATTTGATTACAATATGCCCCTGTCACTTGCACCTGTGTTGATTGAAGCTGTCCAACAAATAATCAACGACAACGCGAAATTTTTCGCATCTATTCAGAAAGAAAGGGAGAAAAACTGAAATGTTGTTTTTGACCTGTTAGATTAGTTTTCATGTTTTATCAAACTTGTTTGTTTAATATTTATATTGTAAAAAGGGCATTAAGTTTTCAATTTTGATTTTTACAGATCAACAAAGGCACTTTTTGGACACCCTATTTAAAAATATGAACAAAAAATGTTTTTACAACATGAATTTTAATTCATGTTTACATATAATTTGCAAAAAATGCAAATTTATTTTGATTTGCTTAAATAGAAAACAAAAATGGAATATGACTCTTAAAGAACTTTTTGAGATTGAATGTCTAATTTGTCGTCTCCCCCTTTTGAGGAAGACGAAAAAATTAATCGAAAAAATAGAAAATTGCCCACAAAAATAAAAGTAAATTTTTTCGATTTCAGAATTTAAATGTGGAGAAAAAATGATTGCTTTTTGCCCTGTGTGTAGATTATGTCACGAATGTAATGAAGAAATTACTATTGTAAAAGACCTTCAAGATGAAATATATTATATTCATAAATAAATATTTTCAAAAAGTTCTTTTGTTTTATTCCATTTACAGATCCAAAAAGTTCGACTTGGATTTACAAAGAATATAAACCAACAAAAAAGGAAGCATATATTGCGTTAGCTCAACACAAAAAATGTGGCATATATGATGCACTTTTTATATATAAATATATGAATAAGGCTGATAAAGAAACAATGAAACGTTATATTCGAATGTGTGCTGATGCTATTTTTGACTAATTTTCATTGCAGAAATGATCGAAAAACTTATACAAGAGAAAGAAGAAATTAAGAAAAGCCCATTGTTTAAAGCAATGTTTATGGAAGCATATAGGCACAAATACGACAAAGAATATATGATAAAATATGGGGATGCGTGTCTTATGACAATGTACGACCATTGGGGTCCTTTATTTGATGAAGGTTTTGAATAGTTGAATTTTTTTCTAGATTCGATTATTACTCCCGACTTGTTAACTCTGAAATTGGAAACTTTACATGCTCTACGGAAAACAAAAATATATTCTGAGATTGAAATTTTAGCTAGAGATCACTTTTGGAGACAAAATGATTTAAAAATGTATTTAAAAATGTGCCTAAATGACATTTATTTTAATTTGCAAGATTAAATTGTTGGAAAGAAAATAAATGATAACATAACTTGACTAAAAAGTGTTTTGTTTCATATTTTTTGCAGACAGTGAACTACCAGACTATGACCCATTTGACAGATATGATGTTGAGCTATTGATGCTTGGTTGGAGGGGATTTAACATCGAATCTATCAAACGTTTTATAAAAAGATGTCGTGAAGATCCTGTTTATAGGAAAAAAATTCAAGATTACTATCAAAGTACAAATTTATGTAGATAAAAAATGATGAAATACATAAAGAAAAACATCAATTTTGTTTTTTAGGTGACAACAACGTTGGAATCATAGAATTTGTCCCATTTAACATGTATCACATTGATTTATTAAGAAAAGGTTGGGCAGGCTTTAAAATTGATTCAGTCAATCAATTTTGGAAAAGATGTAAAGAAGATCGGTCTTTCTGGGAAAAAGTAAGATACCACTACAACAGAAATAAGAAAAATGCAAGAGTTGGAAGATATGATGTAATTTAATTTCTATTTATTTTATTCAAAATATACTTTATAACAAGAACATCATTTTTAATTAATTTTTGTTTTGAAAAATGTTTAAAAAAATTAGTCAAAGATTCATTTTTATGCCTAGACAATAAAAAAGCAATACAAAAAAAGCCACAAAATATACTATTACAATCTTGAATTTTCTGGAATTTTGTTCTCATTTTTCGTTTTGAACGGACTTTTGTCATGAAATGAAGTATATCAGCGTTCTCACATTTGTGTCCAAGCGGATCAAAATACAACAGATTATTTTCATCTGCAAATATTGCGATAAAATGAGATCCTTTGCTATCATGTTTTGATAAGTTAAATACAAGAGAAAATATTTTTTTCTTATCTACAATCGGTTGGATATCACACGGAAATGTTCCTAAAAAATGTTTTCCTAGAACTTTTTTTCCTAATTCTTCGACATATTGATTAGTCAGACCAGACATTTTACTCAACAACTGTGATGTTTCTAGATTTATCAACCATAATGACTTCATGAAAACTTCCATAAATAATAGCTGTAACGTTTTTTGTCAAAGCTGTCTCGAATCCAACATCAAAGTCAAAAATACCGCTTTGGTGTCCATGCTGGTGAAATAAGTTACATAATTCAGGTGACATGTCATAAACAAAGAAGCAAGAATTTGTTTTGAATTCCTCATAAGTTACATCAAGTGGATTCTTACTTTCGTAACATCCTAAATTATCAAGAAACCATCGATACTCCCTCATGTACGAATTGGTATCAAATTTAGGTTTAAATGGTTGAGGTGTTATAGGTTCACCATTTATATATCCCTGAAAACTGTTAATCCCGAAATTTCCGAATTTGAATGGATTTTTGTTGATATTTCCATCATAACCACCCGAATCGACAAAGCCG
>JAIXOW010000247.1 GCA_027486615.1 Oxalobacteraceae bacterium
CAGCTCACTGGCATGAGCGCCGAGGCTTTCATCAAAGCGTTGAAAGAACAGATCAAGATGTGCGACCTTGACAAAATTGAAAATGTGAAAGAGTGGTTTTCGATATTGTGCATCTGTCACAATGTGCAAAGTTCAGTGGTAAGAACGAAATTGCTGCTAACAAAGGACCTAACTTTCCAAATGGCTGTCGACATCATCATGGAGGAAGAAAAGGCTGCCAAAACAGCCAAGCAAATGGTCGGCGGGTCCGCTGACCCGTATGCCAACGCAACCTCCACCTATCGGGCGGACAGGAATGCCAGCAATCAGAGCCGACAAAGTGGCCAAGGAGGCCAACAGCAGCAACAAGCCGCACAACAATCACGAGGCCGGTCACAATCTCGCAACCAACAACAAGGTGGGCAGAGATCAAGCTCCAGCTCCCAAAGGCCGATAACTGGAGGCCCAGTTTGTGGCCAATGCGGCTACGTCAAGCACACAGGAGGAGCAGTGTGCCCAGCCAAAACACAGCAGTGCCGGAAGTGTTCAAAAAACGGACATTACTCAAGAATGTGCAAATCCGGAAACAAGTTTGCCAATCGCCTTGAGATCGAGGATGTCGACCCAACCATGGGCCACATCTACATCAGCAACTCAATCACAGAAGTTGAACAACTGGAACTCATCGAAGTGAGCTTCAAATGCAAGACCGGGAAAACCATTCATGTTCAAGCCCTGCCTGATGCAGGAGCCAACATCACTGCCATCTCACCGGAAGACTTCAAGCAGACCGGAAACAGCTTCATGACTGAGACAGCTGCCAGTCCAAAGTCTGCAGATGGAACAAGAATGAAAACAATTGGAAAGGCCATGTTTTTTGTCGAGCACAAGGGCCAAGTGGTTGAAACAGTGGTGTACATTCTCAAAGGGCTAGAAAAACCAATCATCTCTCTTGCCATGCTCAAAATATGGAAATTGGTACCAGAAGATTTTCCTCATGCCCAGGTTGCCGCCGCTACCTTGGGTGAATAAGTGGATCCTGCCCCTGTCTTCACAGGCCGCGGGCCGGAACTAGATGCCCTAATGAACAAATACAACCAGTTGTTTGACGGAAAATGTACAGTGATGAAAGACGGACTCTATCACATCGAACTTGACCCGGATGCAGTGCCAATTAATACTGGAGCCAGCAGAATGATTCCAGATCCGTACATGCCAGCTCTCAAGAAAGAAATTGAGGCCCTCAAGGCCCAAGGCATCATTGAGGAGGTAACCGGGGCAACTCCATGGCTTCATCCAATCGTAGTGGTGCCAAAGAAAAACACTACTGATATTCGAATGTGTGTGGACCTCACCAAACTCAACCGTTACGTCCGGCGACCAACGAACCCTCAACTAACCCCGTGGGAGGTCATCAGGAACATCCCCAAGGGCACAAAGCATTACGCCGTCTTCGATGCTCTCAAAGGCTATCATCAGGTTGACCTTGACGAAGAATCCCGAGCTCTAACAACCTTCATGACGCCATTTGGTCGAATGCGCTACTGCCGGCTGCCAATGGGACTCAGTTCGGCTGGAGACGTCTTCACCCTGAAGTACGGAAATGCGGTTGACGAGGCCGTCGATGGGCGACGTGCCACAGAGGACACACTCCTTCGAGGAGCCACAACCCAAGAACTGGTTGAGAATACAGAAGAATTTTTCAAATCATGTTTGGCAAACAATATCACACTCAACGTCAAAAAGATCCAATGGGACAAAAAGGAGGTCCTATTCGGAGGCTTCTTGCTGACACCGGAGGGGTACCAGATCGACCCGGCCCTGAACAAAGCACTGGCAGAATTCCCGGTGCCAACAAACCAAACTGACGTGAGGTCGTTCATGGGCCTGGCCAACCAAACATGTAACTTTAGCAATGAAATTTCTAATCTTCTTTCTCCCCTCAAAAGCTTCCTCAAGAAGGGGACAAAATTTGACTGGATCCCAGAGTACCAAACCGCATTTGAGAAGGCCCGCGCCCACCTCAGCTCAGTCAAAGCCTTGGCTTTCTACGACGTCACCAAACCCACAAGGTTAATTGCTGATGCATCGAGACTGTTCGGCCTCGGATTCGTACTGAAGCAAGAAGTGGAGCCAAATGAGTGGAAAACAGTCCAAGCTGGAAGTCGCTTCTTGTCACCAGCAGAAACGAGGTATGCCATGATCGAACTCGAGCTGCTGGCCATTTGCTGGGCCGCCAACAAGTGCCGGATGTTCATCGAGGGCCTGCCAAGAGCCCAATTTGAAATCTGGACTGATCACGCCCCACTCGTTCCCATTCTGGACAAGTTTTCACTGCCAGAAATTGAAAACAAGCGTCTTCAAAGACTCAAAATGAAACTTGACCACCTCACGTTCCGGACCAAATGGATCAAAGGTGAGGACAACGTCGAGGCCGACTGCCTCTCAAGGAACCCATGTGCCAAGGCCCAACCCTCTGATGAGCTAGACGAACTCAGACATGTGTACGTGGCCAGCATGGTAGCTTGCGACCTTGAGGACATCGCGGAACTCAATCACCTGAACGCACCAATTCGAGACCAGAGACTCCAGGAGATCATCAAGGCTGCAAAGGACGACCCTGAGTACACTGCCGTGAAAGTACTGATCGAAACAGGATTCCCAAACCAGAAGTCTGAAATGGAGGAGTCGTTGGCATCATTTTGGCAGTTCAGAGACGACCTCTATGTGGACTCAGATGAGTTCGTAATCTACAAAAACCGTTTGTTCATTCCAACAGAACTGAGGCAAACTTACCTGCTCCGTCTACTTGCGATGCATCAGGCTGGAGACAAGATGATGGCCAGGGCCCGGAAAAGCCTTTGGTGGCCACTCATCACCAGGGATGTCAACAATGCAGCCCTCACCTGCAAGCCTTGTCAAGAATACAAGCCATCAAACCAGGACGAGCCGCTCAGACACCATGAGGTTGCCACCTACCCCTTCCAGTTCGTCCACATGGACCTTGGCGAGGTCAATGGCAAACACTTCCTCATCGCAGTGGACCAGTATTCAGGCTTCCCCCAGATCTACGAGTGTGGCAAGACAGCAAAGACGGAACAGGTTATTGCTCACACCATAAATTTGTTTGAAAACTTTTCTGTGCCAGTCACGATCTACTCTGATGGAGGACCACAGTTCAAAAACGAGTTTGGCGCCTTCTGCAAAAAGTGGGGCATCCAGCACGTCCCGTCCTCCCCCTACATGTCCAGGTCAAATGGTGTCGCAGAAGCAGCAGTAAAAGCAATGAAAAAGATCATCAGGGCCAATGTAAGCCCAGCCGGAGTTCTTGACAGGCCCAGCACAGTCGCCGGGCTCATGATGTTTCGAAACACGCCAAGAGAGCCTCTTAACATGTCACCAGCCCAATTAATCTTCGGCCAAGACATCCGGGACTCACTGCCGGTGTCAAGAGCCAGCCTCAAACCAGACCACAGGTTCGCCGTCGAAACAAGGCGTCAATCAGTCCGCGAATCAGAAAGAAAAGAGAAAAGGAAAGGAAGGAAAGGGAAAAGGGAGATGGAACTACTCCAGCAAGGTCAAAAAGTCTTTGTCCAGCACCCAGGCACCAAGAGGTGGACCTCCACGGCCACCATTGTCAACTTCGGCGCAAACGACAGAGAGTACATCATCAGAGACGATGACACCGAACGAGTCCTGCGCCGGAACCGGAAATTCCTCCGACCTCAAGTCATTGAGCCCATGGCTCCCCCAAAACAACCAGTGTCAGTGCCACAACCTCTCACAGAAGTTGAACCAGTTTTAAGTGCGCCCAGTGAGTCTCGGGCTAGTCCGGTTAAAAACATTCGCCCCCAAAGGCAGAAAAAACCAATTGTAAGGTTCATGGCTAACCTGAACCAATACTACGA
>JAIXOW010000122.1 GCA_027486615.1 Oxalobacteraceae bacterium
ATGCGCGAGTTCTGCGGGAATGAGAGACCAATCGAAAACCTTTCCACTACCACCATATGAATCGACCCAAGTGTCGAGTAGCAATCCAGAGAAATACGGACTAGCCGTGCGGTATTGCTGCTCACATTCTAACAAATCGGCTGATTTCATATCGGGCTTGACTCTCAGCGCACGTAAAAAGGGTCGCTGCACCTCGTGGGCAATGGCACAGCATTGCTCTAAAGTTTCATCACCATGGAATTGCAAAATTGATATGGGCGCAATCGCTAGTGTTTGCCTCACTTCTGCCACGGAAGCATTCACAAATAAACCAACCGCACTTACAAACGGTGGCAACAAAGCGAGTAACTGTGCCGCCTGTTTTGCATCAACAGCACGTGGTGATGGAGGATAAAAAACAAAACCCAGTGCATCTGCTCCTAATTCCACTGCAAGCTTTACATCTTCTGCGCGGGTTAATCCACATAATTTAATGCGCGTGCGCTGATTTTTCATGTGCGTCATTTGTCATGATTCCAAAACATGGGAAAGGCATGGGATATGTGCGGTAAATCCCAACGACTATCGTAATCAATTTTCGCTAGATATAAACCATCTGGCGCAAAGGTAGGCGCTGCCAGACTGCGATCACGAGTGATTAATAATTTTTCTATCCAAGCAGGAGGCTGATTAGCATTCCCCACCTGCACTAAAGAACCAACAATATTGCGCACCATGTGATGCAAAAAAGCATTGGCACGAAAGCTCAGCAAGATTAAATCATTTTGCTGTGAGATTTCTAGACTATGCATAGTGCGCACTGGCGATTGCGCCTGACATTCAGATGCACGAAAGGCAGAAAAATCATGCGTTCCAATTAAAGCCTGCGCTGCTTCCCGCATTAAATCAATTTGCAATGGGCGAAATACCCAACCTGCTCGCCCCTTCCATAAAGGAGAACGAACTGCGTCGTTATAAATCAGGTAGTGATAAGTGCGCGCTGTGGCAGAAAAGCGCGCATGAAATTCTTCCTCTTCCGTTGGCACTTCAGTCGCCCAACGCACTGCAATCGATGAGGGCATTAAAGCATTCACACCACGCACCCATGAAAATAACTCACGCTTTACATCGGTATCGAAATGTACAATCTGTTCAATTGCATGCACACCTGAATCTGTACGGCCTGCACACACTACCTCAACTGGTTTTTGTGTGAACTTGGTTAATGCAGCTTCGAGTGTATCTTGCAGCGTAATGCCATGTGGTTGACGCTGCCAACCTTGCCAAGAGCTGCCATCATATTGAATACCAAGAACGATTCTTTTTACATCATGTTTCACAATCCATCACCTAGCATGATAAAAACCGTCTCAGTTAATATGCCATGCCTTGCTGTTAAACGACATCAGCAGACTTAGCAGTAATTAAGGGGAAATTTATTTGACTATCGTCATTAAAGCTCGACGAATCTGTCTAGACAAAATAAAAGATAAAAGCCTGAAAAAAATGAATGTGAATTTTATGCAAGCTGCGCAAGTAAAGATTGTGCGCGCTTCGCTAATTTAGGATTTTCTGCACTCGCTACTTCACTCAACAACTCTCTAGCACCATCACGATCACCTATTTCTTGACATGCCAACGCTAAATCTAATTTAGTTCGTAATGCAGTGAGTGCACGATCATCATTAATCACAAACTCCGTACGGATCCTAGTTTGATCTGCCTCGCTAGGAAAATCCAAACCTATATGCGGTTCGACGTCAATAATAGGAGGAATACCATCTGCAATTTCACGCTTTCTATGTGCTGCTAGCATGCCCTCTAAGCGAGAATCAAATTCCATTACAGAGGAAGATTTCGACACAATTGTGTCGGATACAACGAGTTTTAATGAAGGCTCAGTGCGCGTTAAAATTTCTTGATTGTCATTACGAGTAACCATTGTTTGCGTAGTACGTGCCGATGTTTTAGCTGCACTGTATAAAGGATTGTCTGGATCAAGAATGCGACCGATACGCATCGCTTGCTCCCACTCTGCGCCTACGCCTTTGCTCAAGTCTTGTAATTCTTTTGCTAAAGCTGCGAATTTCTTTTTGTCCTGACGTCCAGCATGAATCTCAAGTAACTTAACACGCAGAGCATGACGCTGAGGATGCGTGCGTAATGCATCTAATAAAATTTCTTCTGCTTGTTTATCTCGACCATATGCAATATAGGCATCAGCCTCTGCAACCGCATCGACTTCATTGATATCTAACTGACTTACAGATGGCACAAAATGGGAATGGAATACGCTATTTTTTGTTTCAACCTCAGTCGGTGCTTTATCTACCTTAGTACTTAACTCAGACTGGGCTTTTGTCTTACGTTCATTTAAAAATGGATTAGCGTCATAGACATTACTACTAGGATGGCGACGACGACGAACAACCGAGGAAATAAAAGCGAGCGATAACAGCATCACCGCTGCTGCACTGGCATACGCTGCTGTGTCTTGATTGAAAAACTGCGCACTATCCCACTTCCATGTTTTCATTTCAGTGACAAGTGGGTCTGTTTTTATTTTTTCTTCAACTATTTGCACTAATGATGGTGATGTAGCCTCTGCTTGTTCTGTGGCTTGAGGCTCAGTTGCTGTCGCTACTGGTGTTGAATTTTTTACGGAAGCTTGTTCTATGCTTGGTGTTGGCTCTGTACTCGATGCTGCAGACTTGTTTTGATTTTGCATCGCAGCCAATGTTTGATTCTTCATATCTAATAAACTAGACATGTCACGTACATTTTTCTCTAATGCTGCAACCCTATCATTAGCTTCCGCTAATGCTTTATCTGCAGCGATCTTATCCATGTTGGCCGCATCATTGGCTGCGGACTGAGAATTACCTTGTGCGCCAGCTTTACTCAAGCGCAGTTTATCTTGCGTAGCAGTGCCAGTTGGTTCAGTGACTTGTACACCCACCCGACCTTGCGACTGCCGATTGGTTGCTGTGTCAGCTCTAGCTTCAGCATTTGCTTCTGGCTTACGTGCTTGTTGTGCTAACTGTTCACGATAACGACGAAAATCTGCCGTTTGTGCATTGACTAATTTACGTGCATCAGCAGCATCAATCGCTTTAATTGTTTCGGCATCTGGCAATGTTAATACTGCACCCGCTTTAATACGATTGATGTTGTCACCATCAATGGCATTAGGATTTAATCTTTGTAGCGCAATCAGCACTTGCTCTAATTTAGTGTCTGCAGGTTTCAACTGCGAGGCAATGCCATGCAGTGTTTCACCCTTACCAACTGTGTGAGTCGCTGCAACTTCGGCTGTTGGTGCTGTCTCTTTTTCATCTGAGTTGGCGGGTACCACGGCCGCATTTAATTCAGGAACAACCGCAGTTTGTGGTTCTGTCACTGCTACTTGTTGATCAACAGCAGGAGGGTCGAGTAACAAGGCATATTGACGTATGTTGCGATTGCCATCTGTATCGATTTCAAACAAGATGGTGATGAAAGGATCATTCACCACTTCTTCAGAACTCAAGCGTACGACATAACGCTCCGCTTTTTTCTCTATATTAAAGCGCATTGAGCGCAATACAGCGCTGTAATCTAGTCCTGCTTCTTTGTAAGCTTCAGGAGGCGCAAGACGCAATGCGATGGTGTCTGCATCATTTTTTGACAAACCGACGATCTCTATTTCCGCACTCAGTCTTTGCCCAATAGCTGACTGCACGCTGATTTCACCCAGCGCGGCCGCTAGCATTACCGAGGGTTGCAGAAGCAACGCCGTCAGTAAAACAGCACTCAACGAAGTTTTTATATAAGAAAACATAGATCGCATCAGAAATAATGACTTCTGATTGAGACTCTTACTATGAAGAGTTCAATCTACTTACCAAGGCTTTTTCAAAGGGAAGATTGCTGAACTAGCAAGACCTTAACACCGCCATCCTCGACTTGCAAGTCATCCCATAACTAGCCCCAGACTAGCCCACCCCGCTTAAAACATCACAGCGGATCTTGCGTTGCACATCCACCACGCAGCAAACTGACAATCTAGATCGCTCAGGCTTCTAACAAAATTCGCAACATACGACGTAAAGGCTCAGCAGCGCCCCACAATAATTGGTCACCTACTGTGAAAGCAGAAATATATTCACCACCCATCTGCATCTTACGTACACGACCAACAGGGATGGTCAAACTGCCTGTTGTTGCTGCCGGTGTTAAATGCTGCATCGATGCTTCACGTGTATTCGGTACCAACTTCACCCATTGATTGTTGCTAGCGATGATGTCGTTGATTTCATCTAAAGGCACATCTTTTTTGAGTTTGATGGTCAATGCTTGTGAATGACAACGCATAGCACCTATGCGCACACATAAGCCATCCACAGGTATTGCTGCTTTTGCTTGCGCACCAAACTCTTTGCCACGACCTAAAATCTTGTTCGTCTCAGCGCCGCCCTTCCATTCTTCACGTGACTGACCATTACCTAGATCTTTATCAATCCAAGGAATCAGATTGCCACCCAATGGCACACCAAAGTGCTGTGTTTCATCTGCAGTCAGTGCATGCTGTTTAGCGAGCACCTTACGATCAATTTCCAAAATAGCAGAAGCGGGATCTTCTAAGAGCTCATGCACTTCTGCATGCAGGCTACCAAACTGCGTCAGTAGTTCACGCATATGTTGTGCACCACCACCTGAAGCAGCTTGATAAGTCATCGAGGTCATCCAGTCGACTAAATCATGCGCAAACAATCCACCTAAACCCATCAACATGCAAGAGACTGTGCAATTGCCACCAACGTAATTTTTTATACCCGATGTCAAAGCATGTTTAATCACATCCAAGTTCACAGGATCAAGCACGATGATGGCATCGTCTTTCATACGCAGACTAGACGCTGCATCTATCCAATAACCATTCCATCCTGCTGCACGCAATTTTGGAAAAATCTCGTTGGTGTAATCCCCACCCTGACAAGTCAAAATCACATCACAACGCTTTAACGCTTCAATGTCATGCGCATCTTTGAGTGTGCTTTCATTCTTAGCCATTGCCGGTGCTTTGCCACCAGAATTCGAGGTCGAGAAAAATACGGGCTCTATGTGGGCAAAATCATTTTCTTGCTGCATACGCTGCATCAGCACAGAGCCCACCATGCCACGCCAACCAACTAAACCTACTAATTTCATTTTTTTCTCACCGTACAAAATTGTAAGCAGCTTATGATCTGCTTATAAGTTTTTAATCTTTTGCTCAAACTAAGGCTTTAACAACAGCATCACCCATTTCTGCTGTGCCGACTTTAGTGGTACCTGCTTCATAAATATCAGCTGTACGCAAACCTTGTGATAACACTTTCTTGACTGCTGCTTCTATACGATCTGCTTCAGCAGGCAAATTCAAAGAGAAACGCAACATCATGGCAGCTGACAAAATCGTAGCTAACGGATTCGCAATACCTTTACCTGCAATATCAGGTGCAGAACCATGAGAAGGTTCATACAAACCTTTGTTGTTAGCATCGAGTGAAGCCGATGGCAACATACCGATAGAACCAGTTAACATTGCTGCAGCATCAGACAAAATGTCACCAAACATGTTGCCGGTGACGATAACGTCAAATTTTTTCGGTGCGCGTACTAACTGCATAGCAGCGTTATCGACATACATGTGATCGAGTTCAATATCTGGATATTCTTTGTGTATATCAATCATGATGTCTTTCCAAAATTGGAAAGTCTCGAGTACGTTTGCTTTATCTACGCTAGTCAAGCGCTTGCTACGTTTACGGGCAGCTTGAAATGCGACATGCGCAATACGACGTATCTCAGGCTCGGAATAACGCATGGTGTCAAAACCTTCACGCGCTCCTTTGAAAGGACCGTCTGGTGCTTCGCGTACACCGCGTGGCTGACCAAAATAAATGTCGCCGTTTAATTCACGCACAATCAAAATATCTAGACCTGATACCACTTCTGGTTTCAGCGTTGATGCGCCAACTAACTCAGGATATAAAATCGCAGGACGGAAATTTGCAAACAAAGTGAGATGTTTACGCAAACCCAAAATCGCTTGTTCTGGACGCAATGCACGTTCTAAGTTGTCGTATTGCCAGTCACCGACTGCACCGAACAAAATAGCATCCGCTTCTTTAGCTAACTTTAATGTCGCATCAGGCAAAGGATGACCATGCGCTGCATAACCAGCACCACCTACTGGTGCTGTTTCCATTTCAAATGACTGACCCAAAGTGTTCAATACTTTGACAGCTTGATCGACGATTTCAGGACCTATGCCGTCACCAGGCAAAATTGCGATTTTCATGTTGAATTAAGTAGAGTGTATTAAATCGTGTTGGCCAGCCATGGAAAGCGGGCAATATGACGTTCTTCGAAATGATGAATCGCATCAGCTTGTTGCAAGGTCAGGCCTATGTCATCTAGACCATTGATCATGCAATGCTTGCGAAACGCATCTATTTCGAATGAATAAACTTTGCTACCGTTTGAGGTAGCCACTGTTTGTGCTTGCAAATCAATCACTAGTTTAAAACCAGGGAAGGCTTTCACTTCATCAAACAGCTTATCGATATCGGCTTCAGACAAAACGACTGGCAACAAACCATTTTTATAGCAGTTGTTAAAAAAGATGTCTGCAAAGCTAGGCGCAATCACAGCACGAAAGCCATATTGTTCTAATGCCCAAGGCGCATGCTCACGTGAAGAACCACATCCAAAATTTTTACGCGCTAATAAAATCGATGCACCTTGATAACGTGCTTGATTCAATATGAAATCAGGATTGAGTGGACGCTTGCTATTGTCCGCACCTGGTTCACCATGATCGAGATAACGCCATTCATCAAACAAGTTAGGACCAAAGCCAGTACGTTTAATCGATTTTAAAAATTGCTTAGGAATGATGGCATCGGTATCGACATTCGCGCGATCCAGTGGTGCCACTAATCCATCAAGAAGAGTAAATTTTTTCATACTAATTATTTATCTAAAGTCTCAGATTGAGCGGACATCAACAAAGTGACCCATGACACCGGCAGCAGCAGCCATAGCAGGACTCACTAAATGGGTACGACCACCTGCACCCTGACGACCTTCAAAATTACGATTCGAAGTTGACGCACAACGTTCACCTGGTTCTAGACGATCTGCATTCATCGCCAAACACATAGAACAACCTGGTTCACGCCATTCAAATCCAGCATCACGGAAAATTTTATCTAGGCCTTCTTTTTCTGCTTGCGCTTTCACTAAGCCAGAACCTGGCACCACCATCGCCAGTTTCACATTCGAGGCACGGAATTTACCGCGCACCACTGCAGCAGCAGCTCGTAAGTCTTCTATGCGTGAATTTGTGCATGAACCTATAAAAACTTTATCGATGCGTATATCTTGTATCGGTGTGTTAGGTTTTAAGCCCATGTAAATCAGAGCCTTCTCCATTGCATCGCGTTTCACACTATCTTTTTCTTTATCAGGATCTGGCACGCGATCATCCACTGGCACTACCATTTCAGGTGATGTACCCCATGTGACTTGCGGTTTAATCTCAGCCGCATTGATCAAGATGACAGCATCAAATTTTGCACCCGCATCTGAGTGCAGCGTGCGCCAATATTCCACTGCGCGATCCCAGTGTGGACCTACAGGTGAGAATGGACGACCTTTTACGTAATCTATCGTGGTGTCATCAACAGCAATCATGCCAGCACGTGCACCGGCTTCAATCGCCATATTGCACACTGTCATACGACCTTCCATCGACAAACTACGTATTGCTGAGCCTGCAAATTCAATCGCATAACCCGTACCACCGGCAGTACCTATCTTGCCTATCACTGCAAGGACTATATCTTTGGCAGTCACACCAGCACCCAACGCGCCTTCAATTTGTATCAGCATGGCTTTAGATTTTTTTGCCAGCAGTGTTTGCGTTGCCAATACATGCTCGACTTCTGAAGTCCCTATGCCATGCGCTAAACATCCAAACGCGCCATGGGTAGAAGTATGTGAATCACCACACACCACTGTCATGCCCGGTAAGGTCGCACCTTGTTCAGGTCCAATCACATGCACAATGCCCTGACGCTTATCACTCATGTTGAAATAAGTCAGGTTATGTTCTTTGGCATTCGCATCTAAGGTTTCAACTTGCAGACGAGAGATGGGATCAGCAATACCGTTAGCTCTATCTGTAGTCGGAACATTGTGATCCGCC
>JAIXOW010000337.1 GCA_027486615.1 Oxalobacteraceae bacterium
AAACTATTATTTTGTTGAGCCTTTATCTCAAAGCCTAATTCTTTGAGTATAGATATTGAAACTCTTAGTTGTTGAATGTAAGGCAAGTAAATATTGAGTAAAGTAGGAGTAGGGATTTTATAATTACCAATTTCGAAAGAGTATTTCCTTATAATCCCTTTTTTTATTCGTAAAGAATGAAAATGGTAAAAAACAGCTGAACTAAATTCGTATCGCGAAGCATTCCAAGGTCCTTGTGCAAAGTTTTTTCCTTGAAGAATATGAACTAAATCTGGGAATAACTCAGGCCAAAAATCTAAATATTTTTGATCCCCAAATTTTCCATCCTCATGCCGAGAGTAACACCACTCTAAACACCGTTCTTCCCACCACTTTCTTACAATCTCTCCTCCATTTTTTTTAAAAATCATAAACTGCACACAAAATCTTCCATTTTTTTTCGTGTGGTCATTTTCTGGGTGTGGAGAATGCTCTGTAATTAATACTTGTTTATTCGATTTATTAAATTCATCAAATATAGCTTGAGGATTTTTCAGAATAAAAATATCTGCATCAACATATACTATCGATTCTATTTTTTCATCAAGATTAAAAACAAATCCCGGTAAAAACGGAGTCAGGGTCCAACAATATTCACCCCTTGTTCTTGTTGATTTAATATTTATTAAATCATATGTTTCAACTTCACTAAGCTTCATTAATCTTACATTTGGATAATTTAATTTACTTAGGATCATATATGAATCTTCATCCATACATAAAACCCATAAATTGAAGTTTGATATATTTTTTCTTAAAGAAGAATAAAGAGCCAATCCTTGTGGCAAAAAGTTTGAATCAAATAAAGTACAAAAATTAATTTCATTTAAAAAATTCATAAATAATTTTATTTCAAAATATTCTTATTCTATTTATTAGTCTTTTTAATTTATTTAAAATAGATGTCTTATCTCTTAAAAAATTCGCAATAATTTCTCGGGCAAAAATATTCTCAGTTACGTCTATTCTGCCTATTTTAATCGGACTCACAGCAACATTTTGATCAAATTCATTTGTTAAACCACTGTGGGTACCGCTTTTATCCATTCCTATATTATTTACTAAACTAATACCGGGATAGAGAGTCAACATATTTTTCAAAAAACACGAGGCATGCCAACGTATAGCCCATGAATCATTTTTACCTTTTACATTATCTTCTAACATTTTTGTAAAAGGATATGCTCCGCTCATATTAAATTGTTTGATTAAATTTTTATTTTTTAATTCATTTAAAAGATAAATTCCATCTTTTTCAAAATTTTTCCATGCTCTTGACCAAGTAGCCCATCCCCAACAATCAGCCCCACGTAAGAAAAAATTATCGGGTAGTTTCTCATTTACTGGATAACAATAGCCATGAATGCTAGCCACATTTTCATCATTTTCAAAAACTTTTAGTCCTTCATTCATATATTTCAAAAAATATGGCGAAACTACTAAATCATCTTCAATCACAATTACTGAATTGAATTCTGTTAAAACTTCAGTAATACCTCTTATTACTGATCTTGAAAGCCCATAGTTTTTATCGCTAAAAATATATTTTATTGATTTAAAACCTTCTATTTTTCTTACATAATTACGTACCTCTTCTAAATTAGCTCTATTCTCATTACTCCTTGGACCATCGCAATAAATATATATATCTGTATAAATCGATTCTTTATTTTTTTTCAAGGATTCTATTGTTTTTTGCAGATGGATCAATCTGTTGTAACAAAATAAAATAACAGGAGCTAATTTAGACATTCAGTTTTTTAAGTTTTTTTGTTATTAAAATTAAATATATTTTTTACGCTTAAATAAGAAACCTTTTGCTGTTGTATTTGAGTCTGGCTGCAGATCACAAATCCAACTTTCGATTAAGTCATAATCTTTTTCAAATAATTTAATAATATTATGAATATTAAAGTTTCGAATTGGATAGGATGCCTTATATATGGCTTCCGGTACATGCTGCACACAAAAAGTGTCGTAATTTTTTTGTGTAATAGGAGTTCTATCAAAGATAATGTATTTGAATTCTAATTCTATAGCTTCTCTTAGATAGTAATATGGATTTTCAACATAGCAAATTGAACTTCCAAAAAGAATTACATTAGCACTATTACTATTAGCCTCTCTAATATTTTCATAAAAACTGATATGCTTGTTAGAAAACTCTGCATTTCCTATTTCAACAAACTTTTGTTGCTCTACAATCCTCCACTCATAATTTACTTCCAAACTTCTCAAAAATTTTCGATTTTGGTAAAAGCTACTCCCAAGGGCACCACCAAAATCGATTAAACGCAGTGAGTTACAGTTTGTAGCCACAAGCAGTAAACTCGCTAGAAGAGGAAAAGAATATTGAATTTCATCAAAAATTACTGAATCTCTCTCGTATTCAGCGTAACCATCGCGGACTAATTCTGTTGATCTTTTAATTTTTTCAATTACATTTTCTGAATCATAGCCAGTGCTTGCTAAAACCGCATCTTGCCAAGTCGGATAGTTTTTATATTTTATTTTTTTTATAAAAAAAATATTTCTCATTAAAAAAATTAAAAATGGTGGAAATACTTCTAATGTAATTTTTTTTAAAAATGAAATATATTTTTTTTTCATTTTTTTAGTAATAAACAGATTTTCAAAAACTTTTTTTAATTTTTAATTTTTAGAATAGCTACTATATTTTGATATGCAAAAATTTCACATACTAATGGATTGTATGAATTTAGCCTAATCATGCCATTAGGTAGCAATCTGTAAATATCATAATCAATTAATTTTTCATAAAAATCTCTAAAAAAAACTCTACTTGAAATATTCATTTCATTGAATTCGAAATGTATCATTTCGATTCTGCGCTCTTTCAGGAACTTATCAATTCCTTTTAATATATTTAATTCATTTCCTTCAGCATCAATTTTCAATAATGTTATGTATTCAATTTTATTTTTTTTTACAAAATCATCAAGCGGCAGCATGTTAACTTGATGATGTGTGGACTTTGATTTATGAATTTTTTCAATCACATCAGAATATAAAGATGCATGAGATGAGCCATCATCTTCAGCATAATCATACAAGTTAACCTCCCCCGCCATTTCGCCTACTGCAGCATTAACAGCAATAAAATTTTTATGATTTATTCTATTTTTTAATTTTGAAAAAGATATTGGATGCGGTTCAAATGCGTATATTGTCATTAATTGATTACTTTTTATTATTTTTTCTGAATAATCTCCTATATTTGCTCCAATATCAAAAATTATTCCCTCTTTTCTGTTTTTAACTAATCTCTTTATAAATTGATCTTCACCACTTACTTTATCATTTTCATAATTTAGAATTCCCATTCCTCTAAGGCTGCATTGATATAGTAATTTATTCATTTTATAAAATATTTTTCTAGCAAATAGACTCCTATAAATTTTAGTTATTTTTTGCACGATAATATTTTGATTAAAAATTAATTTTGTAAAATGAAAATATAGATTTAGTTTTCATAAAAAAATGTATTTTAGTTTTTGGATGAAGAAAGTCAAATAGATATGCTGCAGAGATTTGTGCTAGTAACGTTCCGATTGCCGCTCCTAGAATGCCAATTATTGGTATTAGAAAAAAGTTTGTTGCTACATTTATGATTGCGCCTAAGAGAGTTCTATAAAATGCTAATTTTTGTAAATTTTCTGCCAAGTATCCACTTCCACTTGCTAGGCCAAGGAATACAAATACAGAACTCCATATATGAATTGCTAAAACTGGTCCTGCTTCAGAGTATGCGCTACCAAATAAAATTTGTATTATCCAACCAGAAAAAAAAGTCATTGGTACTGCAACAAATAATGCTAACAATACCATTAAGTTATATAGCTTTTGTAATCGTATTAAGTACAGAGATTCATTATTTTTCTTAATTGCCAAAATAGAAGGGAAAACTGAAGAAATAATCGCGGTTGGAATAAAATACCAGACTTCACTTATACGAACTGCTGCTGTATATATTCCTACAGATTCATCACCTAGTAACTGTCCAAGAATAATCTGATCAATTCGCATATAAATCATTACAGCCAATCCTGAAAGAATCATTGGCCAGCCATTACTTAATAATTCTTTTGCTTGAATGTATTTGAATCGCCATTTTTTGATATCTCTAAAATGCCAAGCATATAAGCAAAGTAGACCTATACCAATTGTTAAACCCTCAATAAAAGTTATCCATGCGAATTGTAGAAGTGTGGCTTGAGATAAAATTAATATTACTTTGATGCTCGCAAAAATTAAGAATATCCCGTTTTCTACCAACACTATAAATTTTGATTTGACTTGTGACTCATACCAATACTTTACGACTTCAGTTGCTTTAAATACCATTGCAAAGCCAAAGATCATAACAACCAACTTAGCTAAATCATTGTTCTCTCTGGTGTAATTTATTGTAATAATTCCTAGTACAAATGTTAGAAGTCCTCCAATTATTTGCAAAATGAATGTTGTACCAAGAATATCTCGACTATTTACCGTTTCTTTTACTAGATCTCTTACAACAATTCCATTTAGGCCAAAGCTTGATATTGGGCCAAACATAGCAACTATCGCGATTGAATAGTTTAACAAACCAAATTTTTCTGGCCCTAGATATCGCGCAATCCATACTCCAACAACTAATCCCACTCCCATTCGTATAATTTTGTCTGCAAACAGCCATCCTGTATTAGAAATTATTTTCTGCAGATTTGTACGATTCTCAATCCTTGCCCTCAACGTTACTGGTAAATATTTTAGCCAAACAGGGGTCACTTTTTTTTAATGTGTTAATGAATAATATTTTATAGTGAAATTTAATATTGAATAATTACTCAAATTTTTCTATGATTTTACATATTTTAATAATATCTTCACCATTGTGAGAAAATGAAATAGGTAAACTTATTTCAGTAGCATGTAAATTCTCTGCTATTGGATAATGTCCATTTAAAATATTTTTCATTGCAGCTTGTTTATGAGGAGGTATTGGATAATGGACTTCAGTCTTAATTCCTTGATCAAGTATCCACGAACGAAATTCGTCACGCCGATCATTTCGCACACCAAAAATGTGAAATACATCATACTCATTATCACGGATTCTTGGCAAAGTTAACCAATTTGGTAAATTATTAAAATAGATATCTGCAAGTGCACGCTTATGATCAGTCATCTTATTTAAATGACGAAGCTTGACTCTTAACATGGCTGCTTGTAATTCATCTAATCGAGAGTTGGAGCCAATATATTCATTCACATATTTTTGTTTGGATCCGTAATTTCGTAAATGTCTTAATCGGTCTGCTAATTCCTCATCGTTTGTGACAACTGCTCCGGCGTCACCGATAGCACCTAAATTTTTAGTAGGATAAAAACTAAAACAACCCGCCACTCCAAACGTTCCAGTCATTTGACCTGCAAATTTTGCTCCATGAGATTGGGCGCAGTCTTCAATAAGTTTTAATCCATGCTCATTAACAAATGTACTAATCGCATCCATTCGACAAGGCTTACCAAATAGATGCGTAATACATATTGCACGCGTATTTGATGTAAGAGCTGCAGGCAAAAGTAATGGATCTATATTGAACGTCTCAATATCGGGCTCGACTAATATAGGACGATGACCTGTACGAATAATTGCTAATATCGTTGCAATATAGGTGTTTGAAGCAACTAAAATATCGCTACCCTTTGGAAGATCCAATGCCTCGATAGAGAGTATTAACGCATCCAATCCGTTAGCCACTCCGATGCAGTGCTTGGCTCCCAAGTACTCTGCAAATTCTGATTCAAATGAACTTACCTCTTGACCCAATACATACCAACCACCACGAATCACGCGAGAAGCTGCGGCCTCCAATTCTTCCATTAAGGGTGCATTAGATTTTGCGAGGCTTTCGTATTCGATCATTTAATTATTCTCGTAAGGAGTATCAATATACTCACTACGATCGTAAGGGTGAGAAGACATCACGAGTAATACAGCACCTGTGCCAAATGTCATTGTGTGCCAAGCCTTGGGCTCTACTAATAAACACTTACTCGGATCATCAAGATCAAACGTATCAGCGACGACACCATCGTTCATATACATCGTGACTTTGCCAGCAATACACACCAGTGCCTGGCGGGTATGGGTATGCCTATGGCCTCCACGTGTTTGGCCGTCAGAGCCATATATCCAGTAACTTCTCACTACCTGGAAGGGCAATGAGCCATCAAGGACAGTGAGTATGCCGCGAGGGTCGCTAAATGTTGGGAGTTGAAGAATAGGAAAGTGAGACATAAAAATCTATAAATATTTTCTTATAAATGATTAATTCCAATTAATACCAAATATTTGCCGTATTGAAGAAGTTATAAAGCACGCTATTTCCCAATATCGCCCTTACCTTCATTACTCCCGATAATCCATCACCGTATATCCATGCTTCTTCACTAACTCGTCTCGCTCTGCAGCTGTTAAGTCAGCCCTCACCATCTCACTCACTAACTGCTCAAAACTAATCTTCGGTGTCCATC
>JAIXOW010000274.1 GCA_027486615.1 Oxalobacteraceae bacterium
AGCGATTGCCACATGAGTATTCCAGATTCGGACAGACACTATGACTAAAACGCTCATCATTGCAGAGAAGCCTTCTGTCGCAAATGATATTGCCAAGACTTTGGGCGGGTTTACTAAACACGATGAGTACTTCGAATCCGACGACTATGTTTTATCGTCGGCAGTTGGTCATCTGGTCGAGATCGCCGTTCCAGAGGAATACGATGTAAAACGCGGTAAATGGTCTTTCAATCATTTACCTATGATTCCGCCTCACTTCGCACTTAATCCTATAGAAAAAACGCATGCGCGTTTAAAAGTATTGGGCAAATTAATTAAGCGTAAAGATGTAGGTGCACTGATCAACGCCTGTGACGCGGGGCGCGAAGGTGAATTAATTTTCCGTCTCATCGTGCAATACGCCAAAGCGAAACAACCTATACAGCGTTTATGGCTACAGTCCATGACGCCTAATGCAATCCGCGAGGCCTTCACGCATTTGCGTGCTGATGAAGAAATGATGCCCTTGGCAGATGCAGCGCGCTGTAGAAGTGAAGCTGACTGGCTAATTGGCATTAATGGCACTCGTGCCATGACAGCGTTTAATTCCAAAGAAGGTGGCTTTTATCTCACCACAGTAGGTCGTGTACAAACACCTACGCTCTCTATCGTTGTTGAGCGTGAAGAAAAAATTAAACGTTTTGTTTCGCGTGATTTCTGGGAAGTGCGTGCTGAGTTTGTATGTGCACAAGGTGTGTATGAAGGACGCTGGTTAGATACAAAATTTAAAAAAGATGAAACTGATCCAGAGAAAAAAGCAGAACGTCTGTGGAGCAAAGCAGCTGCCGATTCTGTTGTAGCTGCCTGTAGAGAAAAATCAGGCAATGTCACTGAAGAAGCCAAACCAACGACTTCTATGGCGCCTGCTTTATTCGACCTCACTAGTTTGCAAAGAGAAGCGAATGCACGTTTTGGTTTCTCTGCTAAGAACACATTAGGCTTAGCGCAAGCACTATATGAAAAACATAAAGTTCTGACCTATCCACGAACTGATTCAAGACATTTGCCAGAAGATTATTTGAATACAGTAAAAGAAACCTTGGAGATGTTAGGAGAGAACAATAATTACTATCAATTCTCGTCACAAGTTTTAAAAAATAATTGGGTCAAACCAAATAAACGTATTTTCGATAATACGAAAATTAGCGATCACTTTGCGATCATCCCTACGACGCAAGCACCTAAAAGTCTGTCTGAGCCTGAACAAAAACTGTATGACTTAGTGACACGTCGTTTCTTAGCCATATTCTTTCCTGCTGCAGAATTTTTAGTCACAACACGTTTTACTGAGGTATCAGGTCATCAATTTAAGACCGAAGGTAAAGTGCTGACTAATCCTGGATGGTTGGCTGTCTATGGTAAAGAAGTCATCGATGAAAAGCCGAATAAAGATGGCGAGTCCAGTAGCACTACCTTAGTTGCTGTTGCTAAGGGCGAGAAAGTCAAAACAGAACAAGTAATTCCACATGCACTGGTAACTAAACCACCTGCACGCTATTCAGAAGCGACATTACTCTCTGCGATGGAGGGCGCTGGAAAACTGATAGAAGATGAAGAGCTACGTGATGCTATGGCCGGTAAAGGCTTGGGCACACCTGCTACACGTGCTGCCACGATTGAAGGCTTATTGAATGAAAAATATCTTGTGCGTGAAGGGCGAGAACTCATTCCTACGGCTAAATCATTCCAACTCATGACTTTATTACGGGGCTTAGATGTCACCGAACTCACTGCCCCTGAATTAACAGGTGAATGGGAATATAAGCTTTCTCAAATCGAGCGTGGCAATATTAGTCGCGAAGAATTCATGCGTGAGATTGCACAAATGACGCAAGTCATCGTTAAGCGCGCGAAAGAATATAACAACGACACTATCCCAGGTGACTATGCGACGCTGAAAACACCATGCCCAAATTGTGGTGGAGTCGTAAAAGAAAATTACCGACGCTTTAACTGTACTAAGTGCGAATTTTCTATGAGCAAAATTCCTGGTGGCAGACAGTTTGAAGTACCTGAAGTTGAAGAATTACTGACAGAACGCACCATCGGTCCCTTACAAGGTTTTCGTTCTAAGATGGGCCGACCTTTCGCAGCGATTTTAAAAATTTCGCGCGATGAAGAAATCAAAAACTTCAAACTTGAATTTGATTTTGGTCAGGGTTCGCAAGATGATGAAAATGCAGAGCCGGTTGATTTCACAGGTCAAACATCCTTAGGCCCTTGTCCTAAATGTGGCAGTGGTGTGTATGAAATGGGTCTGGCTTATTTCTGCGAAAAGACTTTAGCGAAACCTAAGGCTTGTGATTTTCGTAGTGGTCGTATCGTATTGCAGCAAGAAATTTTGCCTGAACAAATGGTGAAATTACTTAACGATGGCAAGACCGATCTTTTACCTGGCTTTGTTTCACAACGTACTCGCCGGCCTTTTAAAGCTTATCTCGCCAAGGGCAAAGATGGCAAAGTAGGTTTTGAATTTGAAGAGCGTAAACCTAAAGGCGATGGATCAAAAACCAAAGCGACTAAAACAACTAAAGCGGAAAAAGAGTCTGGTGAAGAAGAAGTAGTAGCTCCAACAAAAGCTGTCGCTAAAAAAGCAGCAGTGAAGAAAACAGCTGTTAAGAAAACGACTAAAACTGCAGCTAAAAAAATCGCCGTAAAAAAAGCAGTCGCAAAAAAAACAGCATAAGCAAGTAAGCCTGCCTTTATTTTTTTAAGAATGATGGCAGGTAATTCTTTACTTAGTTCTCCGCTTGCTTCTCCACTCTCATATCGCTGCTAACTAAAGTGAAGTCTATGTTTAGCGTTTCTCAACCACCCAAACTGAAATCCATACTAATCGCAAGTGGCTTGATTATTTCACTCGCCATGGGTGTCAGACATGGTTTTGGTTTCTGGCTACAGCCAATTTCACAAGCACATAACTGGACACGTGAAACTTATTCGATGGCGATGGCCATACAAAATATTATGTGGGGCTTGTTTGGTCCGCTAGCAGGCATAGCAGCAGATAAATTAGGTGTGGCACGCATAGTAATCATCGGTGCAGCATTGTATGTAGCAGGCTTGTTGTGTATGTCTTTAGTTGATCAACCCACGCTCTTCATTATTAGTACTGGCGTCTTAATTGGTGCTGCTTTATCTTGTACTGCGTTTGGTCCATTGTCTGGCATAGTCGGTAGATCTACTACTGTGAGTGAACGCTCTTGGGCATTTGGCATACTGGGTGCTGCAGGATCATTTGGTCAGTTTGTGATGATCCCAGCTGAACAACAACTGATTGCACTCACTAATTGGCAAGATGCTTTGCAATTATTAGCTGTTGCAATTTTAATTGTCATGCTGCCTATGGCATTTTTGTTACGCGAACCTCCACACGCTGTCACGCACCATCAACATCAGCAAAGTTTGACTGAAGCGATACAAGAAGCTTTTTCTAATCGATCTTTTCGTCTTCTTATCTGTGGTTATTTTGTTTGTGGATTTCAAGTGGTGTTCATAGGCGTACATTTGCCCGCTTACTTAAAAGATGCAGGTTTAACTGACCCAAGTGTTGCTGTCATGGCGTTAGCACTAATAGGTCTATTTAATATTTTTGGATCTTTTTATGCAGGTAAGTTAGGTGGAACTGTACCTAAACGTTATCTACTGTCTGGTATTTATTTTTCGCGCGCAGTGTTTATTTTAGTTTTTATTCTGGCACCGCTTTCTGCATTTTCTGTTTATGTGTTTGCTGCATTTATGGGTTTGCTCTGGCTATCTACCGTTCCCTTAACGAATGGCGTGATAGCAGGTATATTTGGAGTACGTCATCTTTCTATGTTGTCTGGTTTTGTATTCTTTTCTCATCAGTTAGGTAGCTTTCTTGGTGTATGGTTAGGTGGTTATCTCTATACCCTAGAAGGAAATTACAACACGGTCTGGATGATTACCATTGGCTTAGGGATTTTCGCGGGTTGCATTAATTTACCCATCAATGAACAGCCCATAACAAGACAAGCTCCATCTCTTGCTTAAGATAGTGTATGAGACTGCGACTACAAAAATTATTTTTTCTTAGTCTATTAGTGTTTATTCTCGCTATTGCTTTTTATGCTTACCTTAGACCAGCATTCATACTGGATTTAGGCAATCGACTTTTACTCTGTTTTTCATGAATAGCCATCCTCATCATTATTCACTAGAGCCGCGCTCTGCTATTCAATCTTTAGGCGCTTCCCGCATTCGTGAAGTGGCTAATGCTGGCATGGGTAGAAAGGATGTACTTCCTTTTTGGTTTGGTGAACCCGATGAAGTGACGCCTGAAACTATACGTTTAGCCGCAAAAAACTCCATCGATTTAGGCGAGACTTTTTATGCTCATAATTTAGGTCTACCTGTTTTACGTGAAACGATCGCACACTATGCCTCGCAATTACATGGTGCTACCGATGTTAATCATATTGCAGTTAGCTCATCGGGTGTTTCTGCGCTCATGTTGATTGCACAGCTATTATTTAATCCTAACGATAGAATCGTTGCTGTTACACCGCTGTGGCCTAATTTAATTGAGATCCCTAAAATTCTTGGTGCTGAAGTTATTTCAGTTCCTTTAGAGTTAAACACTAGCTCTGCACATCCAACTTGGGAGCTCAATCTTGATCGTTTACTTCAAGCTCTCACACCTAACACCAAGGCATTATTTTTAAATTCTCCCAATAATCCAACTGGTTGGATGATTTCACGTGCTGAGCAAGAAATTTTATTGGCACATTGTCGCAAGCACGGTATTTGGCTGATTGCTGATGATGTCTATGAACGATTAGTTTATTCCACGTCCACTTCTGCGCTGTCTTGTGCTCCGTCTTTTTTAGATATCAGCGAAAGAGATGAACGTGTTATCTCGGTGAATAGTTTTTCTAAATCTTGGTTAATGACAGGTTGGCGTTTAGGTTGGATGCAAATCCCAACCGAGCTCATGCAGGGATTAGGCAAATTAATTGAATACAATACTTCTTGCGCACCTGTGTTCATACAACGTGCTGGTGTTGTCGCTATTGAGCAGGGCGAAGATATTATTAAGCGCACGCAAACGCGTTATACAGCCGCCAGAAATTTTTTATGTGCTCGCTTATCCCAACCTTTTTTTCGAGACGCCGGATTGATTGCGCCTGTGCCACAAGGCGCTATGTATGTTTTCTTTAAGATTCAAGGACTGTCTGACTCTCTGGCACTCTGCAAAAGCTTAGTTACTGAGGCAGGCTTAGGCCTAGCACCTGGCAGTGCATTTGGTCCTGAAGGTGAGGGCGCGATTCGCTGGTGTTTTGCAAATACACTAGAAAATTTAGAGCTTGGCTGCCAGCGTCTTGAAAATTTTCTAATATCAAAAAATACAAAGTAATTCCTGCGTTCTCGCTTTTTCTTCTTCTCTAATTTCTTGCTGCTGTTCCTAAGCCATTCATTTGAAGAAAATTCTTATTTCACTCTCAAAACTTATATGCGCAGCTTATAAAATAGATTTTGCTAAGCGCAGTAAAATAGCGGTATGGAATTAACAATCACAGAGTTGGAACAAGCGATTAATCACTGGCGAGGACTGCGCCCCTCTAGTGGTGAGGAACGCGCTTTATCTACTGAGGTCAATGTATTGGCGAATGTGTATGCCCACATGATTTTCCATCATCTAAAAACTCTGCCGTTTTCATCTCTTGATGAAACTGCACAGCGTTTAATCGAGAGCTGGCGTCGTGCTTAACTGCTAGTTTTATTTAGGTAGTTAAATCCGGCATTTCAGTGCGCTGTTTCTCATGCTGCTAAATGGCGAGCCTGCCTATCTGGCGCAACTCCTGCACTAATTTTTTTGGTTTTATTTTTTGGATCCGTGCTTGCAATTTTACCGGCATAGTCAGACCCCACTAATTCATTCGCCTCTTCCGATGACATTCCTTGCTCTACTAACCAATGTTTAATCAGTGTTGCTAGTCTATCAAGTGCAATTTTATGGGTCGCATCTGTTTTGTCGTAAAGCCAATCAGATAGCGCGAGAAAATTATTAAACGGGCTGTCTCTCAGAATTTTAGGTAAGCTTGAAGAGAATCGACCAGAGTTAGCTACTAAATCCCAATAGCGTGCAAACCGATTCAGTCTTTGCATAGTTGAAAAATCTAAGCGATCAGTTTCAACAATCGAGTAGGGTGGAAAAGCATCAAACACCATTTTATATTTTTCGGTATGGCGAATTATTGGCGTTCCACGCAAACGCTTTAAGATACCGAATTGAATTTCATGCGGATTAAGTGCAACTAACTTATCAAACCCAGCTGCAAAGCTACTTAAATCTTCTCCCGGCAAACCCGCAATTAAATCTACATGTAAGTGCGCTTGCGATTCCTCTCTCAACCATCTTAAATTTTCACTCGCTTTTTCATTATTTTGTTTGCGGCTAACGAGTGACTGCACTTCAGGATTAAATGTTTGTATACCTATTTCAAATTGCAGACTACCTGCTGGAAATTTTTTAATACTCGTTTTTAATTCTTCAGGTAAGTGATCTGGCACTAATTCAAAATGTGCAAATACGGGATCCGATGGAAATTGCTCAATCTTATCTAAGAAAAATTGCAAAATCTTTAAACTCGTTTTTACATTTAAATTAAATGTTCTATCTACAAATTTAAATTGTCGAGCGCCACGCTCATACAAACTTTGTAGTTGTTCTAAAAATAAATCTAATTCAAACGGCCACGCAGTTTTATCTAATGCTGACAAACAGAATTCACATTTAAATGGACAGCCTCTTGAAGCCTCTACATACAGAGTGCGATGGGCAAGATCTTCTGGTGTGTAGAGAGCGTAAGGTGGTGTGATCTGTTCTAAAGGTGGCTGTTCGCCAGTATGCACTTTCATCAAGGGTTGTGGGCCATGCAAAATCGCTCTGCATAATTTTACGAAACTCGTTTCGCCCCAACCTGTAATGAGATGATCAGCGAGCCTAACGATTTCCTGATCTTGATATTCATATGAGACTTCTGGTCCACCCAAAACGATAACGATCTCGGGCGCTACCCGTTTTAACATTGCGACGATGCGAGTGGTTTCTTCTACATTCCATATATAGACACCAAATCCAATAATACGCGGCTGCATGGCGAGCAGCTTCTCGACGACGTCTGCTGTTCTAGCGCCAATTACAAACTCTTTGAGTTCAGTTTGTGGCGTTAACTCCTGCATGTTTGCCAGCAAATAGCGCAGCCCTAAAGAGGCATGGGCAAATCTTGCGTTGAGTGTGCTTAGTACTATGCTCATTACTTTTTCTCTTGATCTTTTGCATGCGCTTTGTGCTGTGAGGCGAATTCTGCCAGCATCAGCGTTGCATGATGTGCGAGCATAGTCTTTGATGACTGTGCATTTTCTTGTCGAGGCATTATAGGCAATCTGCCTTTTTCAGGCCTATGTTGATTGCTTTACTCGTAAGGAAACCCTTGCTTACAGCCCTTTTTATTGCTATTAAATTAACTAACTTATAGTTTTTTGCTGCTGCGCACAAAAACTTCTTGACAGCTGTTTAAAACACCCTAAAATCGGGTTTATTGCGACGCACAAAGAAGTGTCGCTGAACGAATCATTTCTTAATTAGGGAGTTTAACTATGTTCTCGAACACCGACCAATTTTCCAACGCAACCAAAGCAACCATCGAGTCAAATCTAGCTACGATGAATGAATTAACCAGCAAAGCACTGAACAATTTCGCAGAATTGATGGAATTGAATCTAGCTACTGCAAAATTATCTTTAGAACAGTCTGCTGCTGCTGCGCATCAAATTCTGTCCGCAAAAGACGCACAAGAAATTTTCAGCGTTACTTCCGCACATGCACAACCAAATACCGAAAAAGCGGTGGCTTATGGCCGTCAGTTAGCTAGCATCGCTTCAAAAACCCAAGCTGAATTCACCAAAGCTGCTGAAGTTCGCGTTGCAGAAACTTCACAACAAGTGACCACTCTAATCGACGAATTAACAAAAACCGCTCCAGCTGGTTCAGAAAATGCCGTCGCCATGATGAAAGCGGCAATCTCTAACGCGAATGCTAGCTACGAACAATTCACTAAAGCTGCTAAGCAAGCTGGTGTTGCATTGGAAGATAACATCAACCAAGCAGCTAAGCATTTTTCACCTGCTAGCGAAAAGCCTGCTAAAGCTAAGAAGTAATTTATTTTTAGTTAGTCAAAAAAGGCCGTGATCTTCACGGCCTTTTTTTATGTGGCATTGCTTTTAATGCTGCGTTACTTTTATTGCGCACAAATCGAAAGTGCCACCGCTTCAGCTACACGTATGCCATCTATTGCAGCAGACATAATGCCACCGGCATAACCAGCGCCTTCTCCTGCTGGATAAAAGCCACTTGTATTGATGCTTTGAAAATTGTCATTGCGCTTGATACGAACCGGCGAAGAAGTTCGCGTTTCCACTCCTGTTAACAAAGCATCTGCTAACGCAAAGCCAGGAATTTTTTTATCAAAAGCCGGCAAGGCTTCACGTATTGCTGCAATCGCATACTCTGGTAAGGCATGGCTTAGATCACCTAAGGTCACACCTGGTTTATAAGAGGGTAATACGGATCCAAATTTTGTTGAGGTACGATTTGCTATGAAATCTCCCACCAACTGTCCTGGGGCATTATAGTTTTCACCACCAAGCTTGTAAGCGCGTGACTCTAGCTCTCTTTGAAAATCAATACCTGCTAAAGCACCCTCACCACAATCTGCAGGTGTTAATCCCACTACGATACCAGCATTTGCATTTCTCTCATTACGTGAATACTGACTCATACCATTAGTAACCACTCTACCTGGCTCTGAGGATGCAGCGACTACTGTACCGCCAGGACACATACAAAAGCTATATACCGAGCGTCCATTGCTTGCATGATGAACGAGTTTGTAATCAGCTGCGCCTAAAATCGGATTACCTGCATGTGATCCGAAGCGACAACGATCTATCAAAGATTGTGGATGTTCTATCCTAAATCCCACAGAGAATGCTTTTGCCTCTAAATAAACTCCACGTTTATGCAGCATGTGAAAAGTATCGCGTGCGCTATGGCCAACTGCAAAAATTACATGCTGGCAAGCTAATGTTTCACCATTTGATAATGTGAGGCCTTTTACCTTGCCATCCACTATCTCTATATCTTCTACTTTTTGTTCGAAATGAAATTCACCACCTAGCGCAATAATTTTTTCGCGCATGAGCTCTATCATTTTTACTAAACGAAATGTACCTATGTGTGGTTTGCTCACATACAAAATATCTTCGGGCGCATCTGCTGCAACGAATTCTTCTAATACTTTTCTACTGTAATGTTTAGGATCGCTAACTTGCGTCCATAACTTACCATCGGAAAAAGTACCGGCACCACCTTCTCCAAACTGTACATTTGATTCAGGATGTAACTCTCGCTTACGCCATAGCCCAAATGTATCCTTGGTTCGTTCACGGACTTCTTTACCGCGTTCGATAATAATGGGACGAAATCCCATTTGACTCAGTATCAGTGCTGCAAATAATCCACAAGGACCAAAGCCAACTACTACCGGTCTTAAGTTCTGCTTGTCAATAGGAGCATGCGCGACATAGTGATATGCCATGTCCGGTGTGAAGGAAAGTTTACTGTTAACTTTATTTAATTTTTCGCGCGCATGCACAGTGACTTCATCACGCACTTCTACGTCTAGGGTATAGACCAATTGAATCGCCGTTTTTTTTCTGGCGTCATAACCGCGCCGAAAAATGGTGTAATCAATTAAATCTTGTTCGGCAATAGCTAAGCGCTGAATCACATATTTTTTTAATGCAGATTCAGTATGATCTAATGGAAGCAGGCAATCCGTTAATCTAAGCATGCAATGAAAGTAATAGTACGTTGGGCATGCGGAAGCATTCGTCCTAAGTTTCTAACTGTGTTGCTGTCGTATTTTACTCTACCCTTTTTTAGGCCAGCGATTCCAACTCCATTACTGCTTCATGCAAAGCTTGGGGGTGAGTCGTGAGTAAGCTATCATGAGGCTAGGCTTCACATTACGTTTAATCTCTTCTGACGAGTATGTATGAAAAAAAGCAGTCAACCCGCAATTGCTAGCGACGCTAATCCTTATATTAAAGTTAAGCACTCAGACATACATGGCAATGGCGTTTTTGCTGCTCGCAAAATACCCGAAGGTACGCGTATTATTGAATACACCGGCAAAAGAATCTCGAGTAAAGAAGCAGATAAACGTGCTGGTCTAGATCCTGACAATCCTCACCATACTTTTTTCTTTAGCTTAGAAAGCGGGAAAATTATTGATGGTGGTGATGGCGGTGGTGATGCGCGTTGGATTAATCATTCTTGCGCACCAAATTGTGAGGCACAAGAAGAAGGTAAGAAAGTTTTTATCCACGCTATTCAAGACATTAAACGTGGCGAAGAACTCTCTTATGATTATGGTTTAGTAATTGATGACAAAATCACGAAATCACTAAAAAAAGATTATGAATGTCGGTGCGGCGCAAAAGAATGCCGGCACACTATGCTCTCGCTCGCTAAAAAGAAAAAGAAAAAAACAGCAAAGAAAAAAGACTGAATGATTTAATGTGTGATCAAGTACTACATTAATAGATACTTCAGTCTTTGCGCGCCAAGGCAAGAAACTCAGTACGCATAGCCAGATTAGGTTGCAATTCACCTAGCATAGCGGAAGTAACGGTTTCTTCACCAGGGGTGCGTATGCCGCGACTCTCCATGCATAAATGTCGGCATCGAATCACCACACCAACTGCTTTAGGTTGTAGCGATTCCATCAACGCATTAGCGACTTGTATGGTTAAACGCTCTTGCACTTGCAAGCGCTTTGCAAAGCACTCCATTAATCGGGTTAATTTTGATAACCCAACAATTTTTCCATCTGGCATATAGCCTATGGTCGCCTTACCAAAAAAAGGTGCGAGATGGTGTTCGCAATGACTGTAGACAGGTATGTTACGCACCACAATTAATTCATTGTATTGCTCTGCGCCGTCTTCAAATGTTTTTAGCAGCTCAGCAGGATTTTGTGTATAGCCTGAGGTCCAATGCTTCCACGCTTTTTCTACACGCGCAGGTGTTTCACGCAGCCCAGAGCGATTTGGATCTTCGCCCAAACTAATTAAAAATCGACGCCAATCATTTTCACTGAACTCGGTAGACATAAGATTCTTTCTTTTAAACCTGCTTAATCACATCAACGTCACTATAAGCGCTAATTTGTAGCGCAATAGTTTAGCGTTTTTTATTTCATACTTTCATGCTTTCATGCTAACCGATTTTTGATTTTATTTTTTGTAGGTGCTTACCTGCCCGTATTTTGATACGACTCGATGAATATGCGTTAATCTCTAGCTTTGCGTGAGTTGCCTAAAATTTTAGGTAATTTTTCTGCATAGGATGCGTATTTTTTCATTTTTACATCAACACTATGAGATCTATGAAAAGCCCTAGTTATTTTAGTACTAATTCACTACTTATCCTGGTTTTACTTGTTGCTAGCAATGTATTTGCCGCACCATTTGCCTATGTGCCAAATGAAAAATCTGGCACCTTATCTGTGATTGATACAGAGACAGATAGTGTGGTGGCTGAAATAAAGGCAGGCGACAAACCACGCGGATTGGCCGTCTCTAAAGATGGCAAAACACTGTATGTCAGTGACCAGCCAAATAATGTTTTGGTCAAGGTGGATTTAGAAAACCGCGTTGCATTTGGAACCGTTGAGTTAGGAGAATCTCCTGAAGGTGTTTCCATATCACCCGATGGTAAGTGGGTGGTTGCTGCATCTGAGATTTCAAATTCCGTTAACTTTGTGGCGACTGACACGAATAAAAAAATATTTGCTGTAAAAACTAAGGGTAAAAATCCTGAACATGCTGTTTTCAGTCCGGATGGAAAATGGCTCTATGTTTCTGCTGAAGAGGCAGACAGTGTGGATGTGATTGATGTCGCGAAGCGCAAGCAAGTTGGCTCAGTTAAAGTGGGTGAACGTCCGCGCGGCATCGCTTTTCTGCCTGACAGTAAAGTTGCTTATGTCGCATCAGAAATTGCCAGCATGGTGTACGCGATTGATGTCAAAACCAAAAAAGTTATCAAACAAATTAAAACCGGTAACTTTTGTAATGGTGTTACTGCCTCTCCTGACGGTAAGAGAGTTTATATCTCAAATGGTAAAGATGGGACTGTGTCAGCCATTGATACAAGTGACAACACTGTCATCGCTACGATCACAGTAGGAAAACGTCCTTGGAACATGGCCATCACTTCGGACAGCAAGAAGTTATATGTCGCCAATGGTAGATCTAACTCAGTATCCGTGATCGATACTGAGAAACTTCAGGTAATCTCTGAAATCAAAGTCGGTGAAATACCTTGGGGCGTTGTTATTTTTTAAGTAATTTGTTTGCTTGTTTTATTTTCTATTTTGTATCGTTTTTTAGTGATTGATTTAAGTGTTATTAGAAAGTGAAGATTTAATAACAGGCTAATTGTTAATGGTGAAAATAATTCACTTGTAACAGTCTAGTGTGAGAACCTATATTCCAAAGCCCACTAGCATTATCGCGATTCTTTCGCTAATTTAATCGTTAAAAATTAAATGAAAGTTTTGCGAGGGTTGTGTTCTAACGTTTCATATTTACAAAACAATCGGAGATTAAATTGGCCAAATCCAACGTATTAGTAAAAGGCGTACTCGCTACTGCCGTGTTCCTAGCATTTGCTGGAACTGGTTTCGCAAAAGACGAAAATCTGGAAAAGATTTCGGCTATGAAGAACACCAACACCGACATGAACATCAAGACTGTCGATCAAGCTGGTAAAAATGCTGACGCTATCAAAGCAAACTTGAAAAAAATCAAGTTACCTGAAGGCTTCAAAATTGAACTCTACGCTATCGTTCCTGATGCGCGTTACATGGCTGTTGCTCCATCGACCAACATGCTGTTTGTTGGTACACGCAAAACTACAGTTTGGGCTGTTACCGATCGTAACAACGACAACGTAGCTGACGAAGTGAAGCCATTCGCTCCTTCCATCAAGTTCAGCAATCCTAACGGCGTATGCTGGACCAAGGATGGCTTCTTGATCGTTACTGAATCCAACCGTGTATTGAATTTCCCAGCTGCTGAATACTTCTACGAAGGTCCAGACGTTGCTGTTATCACCGTTGTTCCAGAAGGCGGTCTGATTCCAGTTGAAGAGCAGTCATACAACCACACCGGCCGTGTTTGCCGTGTTGCTGGCGACGGCAAGCTCTACATCACTTTAGGTCAACCATACAACGTTCAACCTAAAGACAAAATCGATCTATATAACAAAACCGGTATCGGTGGTGTTATTCGTTTAGACCCATTCAATGGTTCTGGCAAAGAAGTGTATGCAATGGGTATGCGTAACCCAGCTGGTATCGAAATCGATGCAGATGGCAAAACCATTTGGACCACCGACAACCAAGTTGACGGTTTAGGTAATGATATTCCTCCTGGCGAACTCAACAAGCTGACCAAAGCTGGTCAACATTTTGGTTTCCCATACTGGAACGGTAAATTCAAAGTTGCAGGTTCAAGTGCAGCTCCTGAATTGAAAGACATGAAAGAGCCAGCAGGCGCAGTGTTCCCACAAGTTGAGTTCCCTGCTCACCAAGCTCAGTTAGGTCTGACACGCTATACCGGTAAAGCTTTCCCTAAGAAATACCAAGGTGGTCTGTTTGTAGCATCACATGGTTCTTGGAATCGTACCGAGCCTAGCGGCTACCTGATCAACTACGTACCTATCGGTGCTGACGGCAATGCAGGTAAAGCAGAAGTGTTTGCTGATGGCTTCTTGGATCCAGTTAGCAAGCGCGCAATGGGTCGTCCAGTTGACGTAGCTAATCTGCCAGACGGTTCTATCCTAGTTTCCGATGACTACGCTGGCGCTATCTATCGCATCAGCTACGCTGGTAACTAATTGCTCTGTCTGTTAGGAAGTAAGATTGCCAGAGTGAAGAAGCTCTGGCATCTCTTTCAAGCTTAAGAGTAAGTTTTTGTTTTTCTAAATCGCCTGACTTGATATGTCGAGTCAGGCGATTTTTTAATCTCTATTGAATCAACATCATGAAATTATCTAATTTAATTTTCTGCACTATGATTGTTGCAGGAATTCATACGCAAGCTTTTGCTGCTGATCTTGTTGCGGGTGAAAAAATTTCTCAGAGCTGTGCTTTATGTCATGGTCAGTTTGGCATTACCTCTATGGCAGGTACGCCGTCTATTGCTGGACAACCAGAAGTTTATTTGTCCAGTCAACTTAAACAATTTCGTGACGGTAAACGTCAAAATGCAGTAATGAATCAAATAGCAAAACCACTATCCGATGCAGATATAAACAATGTATCAGCGTGGTTTGCTCAGTTCGAAACTGAACTCAAAAAACGTTAATTCTTTTTTATACAAATTACGTTGCAGCATTTGCGGAGCAGATTTTATTGGAAGACGATTTGGTGAATTTTGCTTTACTATCTTAGTAGTTTGTATTGAGTTTTTTATTGATTTTTGAGAGCCGGCTTTAGCCGGCTTTTTTTATGTCTATTTGCTGCTATATTCTCAGCTTAATTTTGTTATGTACATTATTGAGCAAACTGATTTTTATGGAGCTTTTCTAATGTTGGAATTATTAAGCAATCCTGAAGCCTGGATGGCATTTCTTACCCTTACTGCACTTGAGTTAGTACTTGGGATAGACAATATTATTTTCATCTCTATCTTGGTGGATAAATTACCCGCGCATCAAAAAGAACTTGCTAGAAAACTAGGCTTATTTTTAGCGATGTTTATGCGCATTGCTCTATTACTGACGCTTGCTTGGATAGTAGGGCTGACTGCGCCAATAATTAGTATCTTAGGCCAAAGCTTTTCTGGGCGGGATTTAGTTCTACTATTTGGTGGTCTTTTCTTGTTATGGAAAAGTGTAGGTGAGATACATGAAACACTAGAATCGAATCAAAATGAAAATGAGAGTACAGCGCGACCGACGGCGAGTTTCAAAGCTATTATTTTTCAAATCATCTTAATTGATTTGGTGTTTTCTCTCGATTCTATTATCACAGCGGTAGGCATGGTAGAAAGTGTAGCGGTGATGATCGCAGCAGTCGTTACCTCAGTTGGCCTTATGATGGTATTTGCTTCTGCTATAGGGAAATTCGTTTCGGCGCATCCCACCATCAAAATGTTAGCGCTCGCTTTTTTAGTGGCAATCGGGTTGTTATTGATCGCTGAAAGTTTTGGCCATCACTTACCTAAAGGTTATATCTATAGCGCTATGGCGTTCTCAGTGATTGTAGAAATGCTGAATATACGATTACGCCGCCGCTTATAGTTTTACACTAAATGTGCAGCGACTAATTCTGTTTTGATATAAGCATAGAATACAGGCGCTGCAACAACACCAGGCAATCCAAATAATGATTCCATGATGAGCATGGCGGAGAGCAATTCCCATGCTCGCGCATTGATTTGTGATCCTATAATTTTTGCATTTAAAAAATATTCCAACTTATGTATGGTGATGAGAAACAACAGCGCAATAACTGCTATCGCTAATGATTGAGATAAGCTCACTACCACGATCACTGTATTCGATATTAAATTTCCGATCACCGGTAATAAACCCGCTAAAAATGTGATGAGTATCATTGTTTTCACGAACGGAAGATGAACACCTGCCATAGGTAAAGCAACTGCTAAAAAGAGTCCTGTAAACAGCGTATTGATGGCTGCGATCCTTACTTGTGCAAATACGATTTGTCTAAATGCAGTGTGTAAATTAATGACGCGTTGATGTAAGGCTTTTGCTAAAGGTTGATAGGCTTCTGTGCGCGTGGTGTTATGTGTTGCTGCTAATCCGCCTATCACCATCCCTATAATTAAATGCACAATTAATCTTCCAGCTTGCTGCCCAAAATCCTTAGCTTCTGTCGCATGCTCACGCAACCAATGTGTCAACGCTTCTTGCAGTGCTTCTGCGCTTTCAGGTAAATAGCTCGCCATCCAAGGTGGTATTTGAGCGCGTGCTTGATCTAATAAATCTGCTAATTTCTTGAATAAATTTCCTAGACTTCCAGCATCCGATAAAAAAAATTCTATTGCCAACCAAATCATGATCGTCAACAAACCAATAATCGCTATCCCTAATAAGGTCACAGCAATTAAGCGTGATCGTTGTCCATTAGCTTGCTGACCTAAACGTGGCGCCATTAAGTGCACTAGCGCATATACAAGAAGTCCTGCATAGAGAGCGGCTAGCAATCCTCCCAGCATGACTTGTATCAATGCAGCAGCGACTAAAAGATAAGAAAAAAATTCTTGTATGTTTTTATTTACGTTCATCTTGAATGCTTTATTCTTTATTTGTATTCTTATTTTTATCAAACTACTTCTTGTTCGTATTGTCTACAATTTTTATTTCAATTTGATTTTTTTTATCTCAACGCATAGTTTTAAATTGCCATTACTAAAAAAGGCTGCCCGCACTAGCGGGCAGCCTTTATATTTACTGACACTATTTTTTTTATATACGCTAAAGATAAGCGATGAAATTAGTTTTGCTGTACACCAGCTAATAACCAACCCATATTACCTGTTACTGGTTTAGATAATATCCATACTTCTCGGAATGATTCTGCTTGTGCATGTTCCGATTCTTTAATCATGCCAAAGAATCTAACACTAGCCAGATACTCGATATCAGTTTGATCAATGCCAAGTAATTCAGCTTCTAAACTGACGACATCGGTATGATTGGTTTCTGCTCCACGCTCCGTCAATTGCATCTTTAATTCTGCAAACATTTCTGGCGTTGTAAATTCACGAATGTCATTGGTGTCAGATTTATCCCATGCTGCTTGCATCCGTATAAAGTTACTTTTTGCTTGTCTTAAAAATCCAGTTGTATCGAAATCTGCAGGAACGCTAGATACAGCAGCGGATGCTGTTTGGCCATACGCACTTCCTTGTCCAATATTGGATCCAATTTCAGGTGTCATGCTGCGTTCAGAAACACCGGGATATGCAGGTTGCATAGCCGGCGTTGATTTTTTACTTAACAAGCGGAATAACAGCACCGCACCAAAGGCCAATAAACCAACCATTAACATGGTGCCCAACATGCTGGACAACTCTGCGCCCATTCCGAAGTGCGAAAACAGAGCGCCTATTCCCAACCCTAACAATGCGCCACCAATAATGCCACCCCATGGTGTGCGTGATGGCGCTGCTGCTGGCTGTGGCTTAGCAGGTGCGCCCACTGCCTGGTTATTTTGCGCAGGTGCCTGACGGCTATAAGACGGTGAAGATTTCCCCATTGATCCGCCACCGCCCAAACGTTTAGCTTCAACACTTGACATACCTAGGGTAAGACCAACAGCGCTGATAACCAGCGCCATTAAAAACTTTTTCATATTGCCTCCTGATTCCACACTGAGAAAAATCCCATTACAAGCTACGTTCTTAGTAGCTACTACGCATTCTACTAGTCCTTTACAAATCACGTACCTGATTGACTTCCCAATTCGGTCTTAATTCAGTGATTTTAATGAGTAAAAAAGTGTAATTATTCTCCACTTTTTACGAACTATTGAAAAATTAAAGTAAATAGATTTTACCTATTATATTGATAATAACTATCAAATTTATTTTTTGATAGTTGAGGGCTATGATTCATCCCGCTGTCTTGTAAACCGCTGTCCTATCAACTTTATGGAGAAATCATATGTCCCTTATCAACACCACCATCAAGCCTTTCAAAGCCCAAGCATTTCATGCTGGAAAATTTGTTCCTGTGACCGAAGCCAACTTGAAAGGTAAATGGTCTGTCGTATTCTTTTATCCAGCTGACTTCACTTTTGTTTGCCCTACCGAGCTAGGCGACTTAGCAGATCACTATGTCACGTTCAAAGCCTTGGGTGTAGAAATCTATTCTGTTTCTACTGACACGCACTTCACCCATAAAGCTTGGCATGACACCTCAGACACCATAGGCAAAATCAGCTATCCCATGATTGCTGATCCAACTGGTGCTATTACACGCAATTTTGAAGTGATGATTGAAGAAGAGGGTTTGGCATTGCGCGGCACCTTCCTAATCAATCCTGAAGGTCAAATCAAACTGTGTGAAATTCATGACAACGGTATCGGTCGTGATGCATCAGAGCTGCTGCGTAAAGTTCAAGCCGCACAATATATCGCTGCACATCCAGGTGAAGTATGTCCTGCTAAATGGACACCAGGCGCTGAAACATTGGCACCTTCACTTGATTTAGTTGGAAAAATTTAATTGATGAAAGCTGGACACAGACACACTGCGCGATTGTCTGTGTCCATCATCACGTTGGCTATTCAGTCAACATGCATAGACTATTAGGAGTATTACTATGGACGCAACCATCAAAAAACAGTTGCATCAGTATTTGGCTAACATTAAACATCCAGTAGAAATTCACGCTGCTCTTGATGATCAATCATCATCCAAAGAAATGCGTGCATTACTCGAAGAGATTGCATCGTTATCCAATCAACTTATCTTTAAAGAAGATATAAGCAATACTGAACGTACACCTTCATTTGCATTAAAGCCTGTTGGCAAAGAAATGGGTGTGCGCTTTGCTGGCATTCCTATGGGACATGAGTTCACTTCTTTAGTCCTCGCGCTATTACAAGTGGGTGGACATCCACCTAAAGTCGAAGCAGATGTGATTGAACGCATACGTCAACTCGATGGCGACTATCATTTCGATACTTATATCTCTTTAACCTGCCAAAACTGTCCTGAAGTTGTGCAGGCATTAAATTTAATGGCTGTTATTAACCCGCGTATTAAACACGTCATGATAGATGGCGGCTTGTATCAAGAAGAAGTGAAGGCGCGTCAAATCATGGCTGTTCCTTCTATCTATTTGAATGGCCAGCCTTTCGGTCAAGGTCGCATGGTATTAGATGAAATTCTAGCTAAACTTGATGTTAGTGGCGCACAGCGTGATGCTGACAAACTCAATGACAAACCGGTTTTTGATATGTTGATTGTAGGTGGTGGTCCAGCTGCTTCTGCTGCTGCGATTTATGCTGCGCGCAAAGGCTTACATACAGGAATTGTGGCAGATCGTTTTGGTGGCCAAGTATTAGATACCTTAAGTATAGAAAATTTTATTTCTGTACAAGAGACAGAAGGACCAAAATTAGTACACGCCCTTGAACAACATGTTAAATCGTATGATGTTGATGTCATGAAGTTACAGCGCGCTTCCGCTTTAATTCCAGGTGAGTTGTTTACTGTTCAATTAGAAAGTGGCGCTAGTTTGCAAGCCAAGAGTGTCATCATTGCTACTGGCGCACGTTGGAGAGAGTTGAATGTGCAGGGCGAACAAGAATACCGTAATCGTGGCGTTGCCTATTGCCCGCATTGCGATGGCCCTTTGTTTAAAGGTAAACCGGTCGCCGTGGTGGGGGGTGGTAACTCTGGTGTAGAAGCTGCGATTGATTTAGCAGGCATAGTCAGTCATGTGACGTTGCTTGAATATGATGTGAAATTACGCGCAGATGAAGTGTTGCAACGTAAATTAAGAAGTTTGCGTAATGTCACTGTCATTACTAGCGCACAAACGACAGAGGTTACGGGTGACGGTAATAAAGTTAACGGCTTACGTTATCGCGACAGATTGTCTGGCACAGAAAAATTATTGGCGCTCGATGGCATTTTTGTACAAATCGGTTTGTTGCCGAATACAGATTGGCTCAAAAATACCGTTACCTTGTCAGCACGCGGTGAAATTGAAATCGATGCACATGGTCAAACTTCTGTTGCTGGTGTATTTGCAGCGGGTGATGTAACAACTGTGCCTTATAAACAAATCATCATCGCTTTAGGTGAAGGTTCAAAAGCGGCTTTAGGTGCCTTTGATTATTTAATTCGCGCTTCTGCTCCGACTGCAGAAGCTGAGAAACTTGCTGCTTAACTTAATTTCCAACTAGTTTTATATGGAAAGCAAAACGGCCCGTAAGGGCCGTTTATATTTACGAACATTTTTTATCATTAAACGTCAATATTGCCAGCAGCAAGTGCATTAATTTCTATGAATGCACGGCGTGGCTCTACATCATCACCCATCAATGTAGTGAAGATCTGATCGGCAGCGATCGCATCTTCGATTTGCACTTTTAGTAAACGACGCACTTTAGGATCCATGGTAGTTTCCCATAGCTGCTCAGGATTCATTTCACCTAAGCCTTTATAGCGCTGCTTAGATACGCCAC
>JAIXOW010000426.1 GCA_027486615.1 Oxalobacteraceae bacterium
CCAACATGATGAAGATCAAGGTACCGGCTGATTGCGCTATTCAACTACAATCACATCTCATCAGAGGACAGAACAATCCGGACACTGAGCAAGAAGAACCACTACACATTGAATGGGCAATCGACTTGAAAGAACTCAACCAAACCATTGATGTACCAACGATCCTAAATGAAACTACTCAGCAACTTTTCAGACTAGAATCCAATGTCACCGACTTCAACAGCTTCAAATCAACCAGTTCACCACTCTACAATCCCATTCTCATGACGGCACTAGGTGGACTCTATGGACTTATGGTTCTATTCCTTTTCTACCGCGCTACCATTGTCATCAAGAACAAGTACTGCACCCGGCGTGCACCTAAGCCTCAACCAACGGAACCCATGCAACCAATGCAGCCAATCATATGTGACGGAGCACATAACAAACCAACATATTGTCCACATACAGGAAACCTCAAGAAGGTCTACCCCGACCTCAACGCTGAATACGCCCAACCTGGGCCCAACACATCGCAGGTTTAAAAGCCTGCCTCTTTTCTCAAATCATTAGTCTTTTTCAAGACTGTCACCGGAAGCTCCAGAAGCTCCAGGCCCTCAACATCCGGCAACCCTGGGAATTTCTCTTAAAGAAAGGGAAGGATTTACAATTAGGAATTTAATTTGAGTTAATCCAAATTCAATTCCAATGACAAAACCCAGCAACCTTTTATTACCCTCTTAATTAAACTATCCAATATTAATATTAATTATAAATCAATCTGTGTTTTCTCTGTACATATTCTTATCAGTTAATAAATGGAACTCATCTAGAAAACATCTTGTCTTCTCTTAAATACTCAGGCTCAAGATCTGAAGTATAATTATCATTGAAATAGTCTTATTTCAAATTGGTGGTCAGCAGACTCGAACTCCGTGCATCATCTCTTAAAACAGGGGAGGACACAGAAGAATTATCCTTTAAGGTTTATCTAAGGAAAACAGAAGACAAAACACAAAATGGCTCAACAAGAAGCACAAAATCAACAGAATCCTAACATGGCAAATATCATGGATGGATCAAAGAAGATCCCAACGTTCTACGGACAAGCGGACAAAGATACAATCACAGCAGAGATGTTTCTAGAACAAGCTGAAAATATTGGAACAGCTATGAACTGGTCACAAGATCTTCTATGCAGAAATATCTATATGGCTCTAGGAGGTCAAGCCAAACTACGAGCTCAAGAAATGAGGGAAGACTACGAGTATGTACCTCACATTGACACCTACAAGAAATTGTTCAAGATTTACAGTCCACTCCTTCAACCAGGAGAACTATTGCTTCAATTCAACTCACTGCAAATGAAGAAGAATGAACCAGTGATCGATTACGAAATTAGGGTCAGACAAATGGTTCGAAGAATGATGAAATCCCGTACAGCAAAGCCACCACTTCGATTTCCTGACGAAGTATGGGATACTTTCACTAATCTCCAGAAAAGGCATATCATGGAAAGAGACACTAAACAACAGGCCCGCGAACGAAAGCAGAATCAGGAAGACCAAATCTTCGAACTTTTCATGGGTTACATCGCGTCACCGTATAAGGAAGAACTAAGGAGACTCAAACCCAAAACTGCTGAAGAAGCTCTAGACCTGGCCATTACGATTGAAAAGCAAACACAAGGGGATGAAAAGAAGTTCACTCTACCCCTCTGCAATACTCAAGAAGCATCTTTGGACAAAAATGAAGAAGAATCCACAAGAGTGGTGGATACTCTCACTAGGCAGATGGCTGAGGTACAAGCCGCCCTATGCAGAATGAATCCCAGAAATAATCAAGGCTTCTCTCGCAACCGATCAACTCAAGGAAACCGGTCTACTTTCAACCGATCCAGCAAACATTGTACTTATTGCAACAAGAAGGGACACACTCAGGATGAGTGCTACACCAGGCAAAATCGGAATGCACCATGCAAGGACAAGGACGGAAAGGAATACTACCCTCAAGGTAATGGGCAACGAAAATATATCACAAAACATAACACTGTGGTCAGGAATAATCCTCAGGATTTTCAATAAAGAGTTCCACTGTGACCCGAAGTGGGGCTCCTAAGGCCAACATCTTTGTAAATCTAGTATCATTGCTTTGTAATACTCATATTTTCTCATGGAATAAACATGAACAAAAGATTTCTGCGTATACTGATACACAAGATGAACGCCCAAGGGTCGTAATGCAAATTAATGGCAAACCTTTCCGTGCCACTTTTGACTCAGGAGCAGCATCCTCCTGCATGCCAGTAAAAACTTTCAGGGAATTGTTTCCCAAAGGTCAAAGACCAAAGAAGATTCCAACAACCAAGGCTTTTGTCAGTGCCTCTGGCACTCCTCTCATTTGTGAGGGATCATACCTCATGGACATTGAATACATGGGAAGAAAAATACAAGAAGAAGTCCATGTAATGAACAATCTGAATGAAACTCTACTTGGAATTTCTATTATGCACCGGAATCTGTTGGAATATGACACGTTAAGAAGAACGGTCATTTTTAGAGACATGAGGAACAATTGGCAATATGCTCCAGTCTCTACAATCAAGGAAGTTGTCATAGATGCCCACACCGAAGCCATCGTCACCTTGGATCCTTTATGTGATTTAGGATCAAAACTCAATCCTGGCACCGAAGCTCTATGTTCTATTGCTACAGGAAAAGATTGGGGAATCAGTGGACCGCCTGCCTGGGTCAAAGTAAACTCCAACAAACAAATTCAAATGGTAATTCAGAACTGTCATCCATACACTATGCGACTTCCCGCCAACACCATCATTGGAGCTCTCGAACCATGTGGAGAAGGAAAAGCTGAGAAACTGGATGAAAACTTTATAGCAGCTTTATCACAAGACATTGATCATCAAACCACCTTCATGTCCAAAACTGACATCAAGAAGAATGTGATCCTTCATGTTCCTGAAGAATACCATGACAGGTATATGGACCTGCTCTACCGAAATGCTAGCATTTTCGCCACTTCAAAAACAGACCTTGGCAGAGTATCTAACTTCTTTCACAAGATTCATCTCAAGGACAAAGAACCGGTGTACCGAAAACAATTTAAGATTCCCGAAGCACATATGGAATTTCTTGAAAAATCTGTCAACGAATGGCTGAAAATGGGAGTCGTTCAACGGGCTCATTCTCCTTACAACAGCCCGGTGTTCTGTGTACCCAAAAAGGACGGTGGTCTCCGTATAGTGCAAGACTTCCGGGAACTGAACGCAAAAACGTACCCGGACAAATATTCCATGAAAGAAATCAACGAATGTATTGGGGATATTGGGCGCGCCAATTCTACAATTTTCACAACACTGGACCTCACTTCAGGGTTCTGGCAAATGCCTCTTCATCCAGATGACGCACACAAAACAGCATTTACAATTCCGGGCAGAGGACAATACGAATGGATAACTAGTCCAATGGGACTGTTAGGTTGCCCGGCATCTTTTCAAAGAATGATGGAGAAATTCATGAGAGGTATTCCAAATGTCATTGTTTACATTGACGATCTCCTCATTCATTCGAGAAACCATGAAGATCATCTGGTGTATCTAGAAAAAGTGCTGCAGAGATTAGAAGAGAATCACATGAAATTAAACATCAAAAAATGCTTCTTCGGTAATACTGAAGTGAGCTACCTGGGATTTGTGCTGACACCTGAAGGAATAAAACCAGGCAAAGATAAACTAAAAGCAATCAAAACTGCGCAACCACCAACAGACATGAAGGCTGTACGATCATTCATCGGATTGTGCAATTTTTTTAGAACTCATATCAAAAACTTTGCAACAGTAAGCGCACCTCTCACAAAGTTGACAAGAAAAGATTCAGGCTACAATGGCGGACCTCTCCCAAAAGAAGCACTCAATGCTTTTCTAGAACTCAAAAAGAGACTGATTACAGACCCCGTTGTTGCATATCCAAGAAGTGACAGAAGATATGTGTTAATCACCGATGCCTCAACGGGAACAGACAAAATTGTTGGTGGTTTTGGAGCAATTTTGACACAAGTGGACGAAAAAGGAAACTATCACGTGATTGCATATGGTTCAAGACAATTAAGAGACCATGAACTCAATTATTCTCCATACTTAGCGGAAATGGCAGCTGCAAATTGGGGTATGGAATATTTCGACAATTACCTCAGAGGAAAACAGTTCACACTATACACGGATCACAAACCATTGGAAAAACTAAGTCATCTCCACACAAAAACTATGAATAGGCTCCAAGAAAACATGCTAACATACGATTTCAAGATCCAATATAAAAAAGGAGCAACTCTGCCAGCAGATTTTTTGTCACGGGAGGTAGTTGATGGCCTCACAGAAGTCGTCCACAGCGTAGATCCATTTGGTCCGGATCTCCAAGAACTCCAGAAATCGGACGAACAATTAATCAAAATCAATGCATTTCAAAAACAGGGTAAGTGGCCTTTGAACACCACAAAGGCGGAACAAAGACTGCTTTTGCCAATAACTAACAGTCTATTTCTAGACTCAAAGGCAGTCTGGATTCGCCTTACAGACGAAAATTACCCAAGAACAGCTTTGTGGTTGCCCAAAATCTATAGAAAAAGGGCAATTTGTGAAGTGCATGGAACAATTTTGTCCGGACACGATGCTTTGAAGAAAACCTATCTTAGGCTTACAAACGCATATTTTTGGCCAAATATGAAAAAAGACATTCAGGCTCATATTGATTCATGTTTGCAATGCCAAGTGAGGAAAAAATCAACAGCAAAACCAACTCCATTGCAGCCTCTACCAACAACAGATCAACCAAACCAGCGCATTCACATTGATTTGTTTGGACCTCTGAAAACTTCAGCGCAAGGCAATAAAATGGTACTGGTCATGACAGACGCTTTCACAAAATATGCAGAGGCCATTGCAATTCCTAATAAAGAAGCAGAAACAGTTGCAATGGAAATTTTCATCCACTGGATTTGCAGGTTTGGATCACCAGTACAAATCCACTCAGACAACGGAACGGAATTTGTGAACAAACTAAGCAAAGAACTTTTCAAATTGTTGGACATAAAACATACTACAACAACACCTGGCCATCCTCAGTGCAACGCACAAGCCGAAGTGTTCAACAAAACAATGGCAAAATATCTCGCATCATTTGTGGATGAATCAACACTAGATTGGGAACAATATTTACCAGCGCTTCAATTCTCCTACAACACAAGTTATCATTCCACAATCTCAACAACGCCATTTGAACTTCTATACGGGATGAAACCAAGAACTCCTTCGATTCCCGGACAAGATGTTCAGAGAAAATTCTATGGTGAATCATTTGCATCAGAAAGACTGCAAATTCTTCAAAAAGCAAGGCAAATCGCTAAAGAAAACATGGATGAAAAACAAAAAGCATACAAGGACCAACATGACAAAAATGCAAAAAGTCATAAATTCTCCATTGGACAGAAAGTGTGGTATCTGGAAACAAATTTTCTGGGCAAAAACAAAAAATTGGCGCCAAAATATTGCGGCCCGGCAACAATCATAGAGGTCAACGAGAGCGTCGCAAAAATCAAAACGGACAAAAATAAATTAAAAACGCTCAATGTCTACAAATTAAAACTTTTTCAAGAATCGGACGCTCCACAAACAGACGCCGACGCC